>JAYUCM010000202.1:0-4216 GCA_043740355.1 Acidobacteriota bacterium
GTCAGGTCTCCCATTGAGTCATTCGCAAGGTGCGAATGACTCAATGGGAGACCTGACCCCAGACCAGATGGCAGATGAAGACCGCGGCCGTGATTCCCGCGGCGTCCGCCAACAGGCCGGCCGGAACGGCGTGCCTCGTCTTCTTTATGCCGACGGCCCCGAAGTAGACGGCGAGGACGTAGAACGTCGTGTCGGTGGACCCTTGCATCGTGCTGACGAGGTACCCGAGGTACGAATCGGGGCCGTGCGTGCTCAGTATCTCGCTCATGACCCCGAACGCGCCGGATCCCGAAAGCGGCCTGAGGATAGCCATCGGGACGGCTTCGGCGGGCAGCCCCAGCGGCGCCGTGATGGGCGACACCGCAGCGACGAAGAGGCCGAGGCATCCGGAGGCGCGGAACATGGCCACCGCGACGAGAATCGCGACCAGGTAGGGGATGATCCGAAGGGCCACGTGGAAGCCTTCCTTCGCCCCCTCGACGAAGGACTCGTAAACACGCGCGCCGCGCGCCCAGCCGAACAGGACCAGCCCCGCGATCAAGAAGGGAACCAACCAGAACGAGAGAATCCCGCGCGCGACGTCGCCCCACGGTTTCACGCCGGCCTCGCGGCCGGCGTGGACCAGAAGCGCGACGCCGAAGGCGGCGGCATACGCCGCCGCGAGCCATCCGCCGAAGCGGGGCGGGGTGCGCACGGGATCGTCGGGGATCGAAGGGGCCCGATCGGCCGATGTCTGGTCCGTCAAGGTGCCGTGAGGATTCGTCGCGCGGTAGCGCGGCAGCTTGGCGAGGAGCTTGGCCGCCAGAATCGCGACGATCGTGGCCGCCGCCGAAGCGAACCACGTGGTGAAAAGAACCCCGGCCGGGTCCTTCGAGCCGGCCGCCGCGCGCAGCGCGACGACGCTGGTCGGGATGATCGCCAACCCCGCGGTATTGATCGCGAGGAACAACACCATCGCATTGGTCGCGGTCCCCTTGGCCGGGTTCAGCCGATCCAGCTCCTGCATCGCGCGGATTCCGAAGGGCGTCGCCGCGTTTCCCAGTCCCAGCACGTTCGACGCGATGTTGAGGATCATCGCGCTCATCGCGGGATGATCTTCGGGGACCTCGGGGAAGAGGCGCCGCATGATCGGGCTTGCCGCCGCCGCGATCAGGCGGAGCAGACCTCCGTCCTGTGCGACTTTCATCAGACCCAGGAAGAGCGACATCGCGCCCACGAGACCGAGGGCCAGCTCGACGGATTTTTTCGCGGCGTCAAGCGCCGAAGACGACACCGCCTCCATGTTGCCGGTGAAGGCGGCGACGAGAACGGAGACGAGGATGAGTCCGACGAAGAAGGCGTTCAGCACTAGCCTTGCCGCAGGGCCCGTTTCACCAACTCGTCTTCCTCGCGCTCGTGTTCACGCATCATGGCGAGGAATCGGTCCAGATCTTCTTTGAGCGCCGACGCTTCGGCAGGGTCGCCGCGGCGGGCGATCGCGCGCGCCCGCTCGAGCGCCTCGCCGAGACGGGCGTGTTGCGTGCGGATGCGGCGGACATCGCTTTCGGTCTGAGGCAGTGCGTCGAGGATCCCCTGCAGGAGTCCCCCCTCCTCCTCCGTGCCGAAGTGCTCGTCGAGGCGTTCCTTGAAGCTGTCGATGCGCACCGCGACGGTGCGGAGCGCCTCCGGCTGCGCGCTCACCGGGTCGAGGTCGGACAGGGCGCGCTCGAGCTGGTCGAGGTGGAAGTGGATGAGGCCGTGCTCCTCGATCGCCTGTTCGCTCAGCTTGGAGAAGATCTGGGAACCGGTCATCCACAACCCCCTGTCCGCGTGTTACGAACGGGACCGCACACCTCAAGTTTGCCGTAGCCTGGGCATTCGTCAAGGGGGGGCTTCTGCCCCCTTCAGCGCCAACCGCCGGCAGGCGGCCTCGATGTCCTCCGCCGCCCGCCCGACATCCAGATCGGAAGCGTAGAGCTCGACGACCTCGATGCGCCTCTTGCGCAGCACGGCGGCCACCTGCTTGTAGCCTTCCTGCAGCCGGCCGAGAACGGTCTCATTCTCCCACGACTCGAGAACGCGGCCCTGCGAACGGATCCGCTCCATGACCGAACCAGGGTCGCGCTTGGTCAGCACGAGCACATCGGGCGCGGGCGGTTGCGCAAGATCGAAGACGTTGAGCAGCCAGACTCCGGGAGCCTTGCGGATGAACCGCGCCCACTGCGAAATCGGGATGCGCCTCGTGCCCGAGACGTAGTGGAGGAGCTGCTGCTGCCCCTTCTCGTCGAACGAGCTGCTGTAGAACTCCGCCTCTCCCCAGGCCAGCAGGTCGACCAGGGGGCTCCCGTCGCCCACCACGAACCGTGCGGTGCGGCCGTCCTGAAGCGCCTCGTCCACCCGCGCGCGCTGGATCGTCTCGGCGAACCGTTTGCCGCGATACATGCCGCCCGTGCGGAACGCCCAGGCGAGCGCCTTCGGCACGACGCGGCTGCGCGCGAGCGGGAACCCGTCCGAGGCGCGTAGACCCGCACCCTCGGACTCCACGATCTCATCCGAGATGCCGATCGTGCGTCCGGCCGCGCCCAGCCTTTCGGTGAGCGCGAGGAAGAGGGCGTGGTTCGCCTCGCGGTCGATGCCGCAACACGCGACGCGCACCGGCGGCGTCGGTCGCGGGCCGGGGACGGAAGGAGGGGGCGGGGCCAGTGCCAGGACGTCGGCGCGGACCATCTCCGCGATTTCACGGGCGTCGAGCAAAGGCGAGTACGTTCGGGGCTTCCCGATGATCACGTCGATGCCCAAGGGGAGAGGCACCGATCTGCCGCGCGGCAGGCTGCGCTCCGCCCCCGCGAGGAAGACCGGGACGACGAGAACGCCGGGAACGCTCTTCACCAGCATCCCGATCCCCGGCTTGAACGCCCCGATGACTCCGGGCGTGCCGCGGCTCCCTTCGGGGAAGAAGATCAGGGTCTCCCCCGCTTCGAGCGCTTCGATCGTCGGCTGGAGGACGTCGCGCCCGGGCGCCGCGGCCCGGGCGATCGCCATCGCGTTCATCCCCACCATCACAATGGTGCGGCGCCATGCGGTCTTGCCGAAGTAGTCCGCGGCCGCGACGGGGTGGATGTGCGCGAGGCGCCGGATCGGAAACATGGTCATCAGGACGGGCGCGTCGAGGTGCGAGTTGTGATTCGCGACGACGATGCACGGACCCTTCGGAACGGAGGCCCTGCGCCGGTAGTGCGCCCCCCAGTACCACTTCAACACGGGCCGCACGAAGCCGAGCTGGAAGGCGTAGAAGAAGGCGAGGCGGAGCATCCGCCTGAGCGTGTTCACGATGCGACGGCCCGCAAGTAGTGGTAGAAGATCGGCGCCGCGTAGATCGCGGGCAGCGTGCGGTCGAGGAAGGCGGCGCGTCCGAGAAGCGCGTCGGACTGCGTCCGCAGGAGATCCTGCCCGACCGCGTCCGAAACGAGCGAGCCTCCGGCCATCGCGAGGGCGACGAGCGAGCCTGCGACTCCGCCGTGAAGCGGCGCGGTCGACGTGAGCGGTGCGAGCGCCGCGCCGACCGCCGCCGCGACGACCACGCTCGCGACGACACCGAGAAACGGACGCACGCGCTCGTCGCCGGGACGGATGCGCCCGCTGAGCCGCTGCGGGAGGTCGGCAAGCAACGCGGTGATCCCGAACAGCTCGAGGCTGCCTTGAGGAAGGCGCGTCATCAGGCCGAAGTGTGCGGCACAGAATACGAAGACCAAGACCCCGAGCAGCACGCGCCCCAACGCGTCCAGCAGGCCGGGTTGCCGTGGAGCGACCGAGAGCAAGACGGGGATCAGGAGAAAAACCCCGATGACGGTCGCGGCGCTGAGCAAACCGAACGAGCCCGCCCACGTAGGCCAAAGCGCCAAGGGGATCGAGACGTACGCGACGACGATCGCCCACCGATCCTGGGGTCTCAAGGGTGTCAGGGTGAAGTACTGCCTGAGCGCGGCGAACATCACGAGGCCGAGGAGCGGAAACGAGATCCTCTGGGGCAAGCGCGAAAGGACGACGATCAGGACCGCGAATTGCGCCCAGGCCGCGATCCAGCCCGGAAACGCCCTGAAGCGTCCACCGCGACGGCCTGCCAACACCGCAAACGGCGTAAGCAACGCGAGCGTGACCGCCAGGATCCAGACGAGCTTCGGAATCGGCGGCATTCCCCCTCCGGCCGCGTATTATGCGGCCGCGCTCGCCTTGGCCC
>JAYUCM010000203.1:0-10181 GCA_043740355.1 Acidobacteriota bacterium
AGCTCGTCGCGGTCAATGCCGACAACCTCGTCGTTCCCCGCATCCCGTCCTGGCAGACGACGGTTCGCTGGCTCGAGACCGAGGGGGCCGTCGTCGCGAGGGGGCAGAAGGTCGTCGAGTTCGACACCGCGACCTTCGCGCAAGAGTTGAGCGAAAAGCGCCTTGCGGCGGGCCAGGCGCGAAGCGGTCTCGACCAGTCCGAGGCCGACCGGGCCGGCCAAAGGGCGGAGAAGAGCTTCGCCGTAGCCCAGAAGTCGATCGCGGTGGACAAAGCGACGATCGCGGCGTCGACGCCGCCCGAGTTCGTGCGGGGCAAGGAGTATCAGGACAACCAGCTCGCTTTGTCCCGCGCCGTGACCGAGCTCGAGAAGGCCCGGGAGGACCTCGCCGCGTTCGAAGCGTCCTCCGCCGAGACCGTCAATCAGAAGCGCATCGCGCTGGAAAAATCCCGGCGTGAGCTCGAAGCCGCGGGTCAGGCGATGGACGGTATGGTCCTGACCGCTCCGCGCGACGGCATCCTCGTGGTGGCCGATCACCCCTGGCAGGGGCGCAAGATCCAGGTAGGGGACGCGGTCTGGGTGGGGCTCCCCGTCGTGAGCCTCCCCGATCTCGCCGCGATGCAGGTCGAGGCCAAGCTGTCCGACGTCGACGACGGCCGGATCGCGACCGGGCTCCCGGTGACCTGCGTGCTCGACGCCTACCCCGAGCGGACCTACTCGGGACGGATCGCGGAAATCACGCCGGTCGCACAGGAATCCGCGGGCCGATCGCTTCGCCGCGCCTATAACGTTCGCGTCAAGCTGGACGCCGCGGATGTCGAGCGGATGCGCCCCGGGATGTCGGTCAAGGTCGAGGTTCGCCCCGGGGCCCGCGAAAACGTCCTGCTCGCCCCGCGTACCGGGCTCGATCTTGCGGGGCCGCAACCCCGCGCACGGTTGGCCTCGGGCCAGGGCGTCGACGTGAAGCTCGGCTCGTGCAATTTCGACGCGTGCGTCGTCGAGAGCGGCGTTCCGGACGGCGCGCGCTTGAGGGCGGGAGGATGAGCCGTCGCGCGGTCGTGATCGGCGGACTCGCCGCGCTGATCGTCCTCTCGGGGTGGGCGTTTTCGCGCGATACCGTTCAGAAGAGCGTCTGGGCCGACGCCGAGCGCGGCGACCTCGTTCTGACCGTCGAGGTGAACGGCGTGCTCCAGGCCGTCAACAGCACGCCCGTCGGGCCGCCGCAGGTCCCCGACGTGTACGACTACAAGATAGCGATGATGGCTCCTGAGGGAACCGACGTGGGCGCGGGCACACCGGTGCTCGGGTTCGACACGAGCGAGCTCGAGCGCAAGCTCCTGGAAAAGAGGGCCGAGAGCGAGTCCGCCGGAAAGCGCATCGAGAAGAAGGAGAAGGACGCCGAGATCGCGCGTAAGAACGACGAGCTGCGGCTCGCCGAGGCCACGTCGCGCCTGCGGAAGGCGACGCTCGAGCTCGAAGTCCCCGAAGATCTCGTCAAGAGCCAACAGTTGCGGGAATCCCGGCTGAACGTCGAGGACGCAAGACGCGAGATCGAGTTCCTCGAGACCAAGCTCAAGACGTCGCGCCATGCGGACGACGTGATGCTCGGCGCGCTGCACGCGCTGAAGGACGCCGCCGAGGGCCGCGTGCGGGAGATCCTCGCGTCGATCGAGGCGATGTCCGTGAAGGCGGGCCGCGCGGGCACGGTCGTCTACGCCACGAACTGGCGCGACGAGAAGAAGAAGGTCGGGGATTCCGCTTGGCGCGGCGAGCGTGTCCTGGAGATCCCGGACCTCCGGGCCATGAAGGGGGAAGGGGAGGTCGACGAATCGGACGCCGGCAAGATCACCGTCGGCCAGACGGTCCGCTTCCGGCTGGAGGCCCATCCCGATATCGAGTTCATGGGGAAGATCGCCTCGATCTTGAGCACCGTGTCGCGTCAGTCCTGGCGCAGCCCGGTCAAGGTCGTGAAGCTGTTCGTAAAGCTCGACGCCACCGACCCGCGCAAAATGCGTCCCGGGATGCGGTTCCGCGGCACCGTCGAGACCGGCCGGATCAAGAACGCCCTCCTCGTCCCGGCTGACGCCGTCTTCCCGAGCGATACGGGCCCTGTCGCGTTTCGGAAAGCCACGGTCGGCTATGGAAGGCGACCGCTCACGCTCGGCGCCCGCAACGAGAAATCGGTCGAGGTCAAGGCGGGGCTCGACGTGGGCGATCGTGTCGCGCGACGCGATCTCGACGCCCTGGGCGGGGGAGCGCATTGAAGCGTCCGCACATCGTCGCGATCGCCGTCGGCGCGGCCCTCCTCGTTCTCCTCGCTTCGCCGTGGATCGGCCGCCTCCGCGGCGGGCCGCACGTGCCGACGCTCGTCGTGTCGAAGGCAGCGTTTGAACGCCGTGTGGTGGCGGAGGGGAACCTCGAGGCCGTCAAGGCGACCCCCGTGACGGCACCGCTGACGGCGCAGGGCCAGCTGAAGGTCGCTTGGCTCGTCCCGGACGGTACGCCGGTCAAGAAGGGAGACATCGTCGTACGGTTCGATCCTTCGGAGATGGAGCGCAGCCTGAGGGACGGCGAATCGGACGCGTCGGCCGCCGAGAGCCGGATCACGGGCATGCGTGCCGACACCGGCGGCGTCATCCGCAACCTCGAGCGCGACGCGGCTATGGCTCGGCAAGAGCTCTCCGGGGCCGACCGCTACCGGATCGACGACCCGGACGTCTTTTCGAGACAGGAGATCATCCGGTCGGAGATCGACCGCACGCTCGCGACCCAGCGCATCGCAACCTCCGACGCCGTCCGTTCCATCCGCCAGGACGTTGCGAAAGTCGATCTCGACCTTCTCGATATCGAACGGCGCAAGGCGGGGATCGCGATCGACCGCGCGTCGAAGGGGCTCGAGGCGCTGGAGATCAGGGCGCCCTACGACGGTATCCTCGTCTACAAGCGCGACTGGCGGGGCGAGATCACGAAGGTCGGCGATTCGGTCTGGCCGGGACAGCCGGTGGGTGAGGTGCCGGATCTGAGCACGATGGAGGCTCGCGTCTACGTTCTCGAGGCCGACGCCGGTGGGCTGGCCAGCGGCCTCCCCGCCACCGTCGTCGTCGAAGCGCACCCCGCGATCGAGTACAAGGCGAAAATCAAGAAGGTCGATACGCTCGCGAAGCGGCGCACCGGATGGATTCCCGTGCAGTACTTCGGCGCGACGCTCGAACTCGCGGCGACGGACCCCACGGTAATGAAACCGGGACAGCGCGTGCGCGCGGTGCTGGCCCTGGACGGCCGCACGGACGCGATCAGCATCCCGCGCAACGCCATCTTCGAGAAAGACGGCAAGAAGATCGTCTACAAGCGATCCGGCGGGGAGTTCACCCCCGCCGAGGTGACCGTCGGGCCGGCGGCGGTCGGCAGGGTCGTGGTGGAGCGGGGGCTCGCCGTCGGGGACGAGATCGCCCTGCGCGATCCGACCGCAGCCGTCTCAGAAGACCCGGCACCGTCGGCGTCGGGGGGCTCGCCGGCGGCGCTCCCGGGGGCTCGATGACCTTCGCCGAGTCGTTCGGAAGCGCTCTGGGGAACCTTGCGGTCCACAAGCTTCGGTCGGCGCTGACAATGCTCGGGATGATCTTCGGCGTCGGAGCCGTCATTGCGATGCTGTCGATCGGCGCGGGGGCGGAGCGGCAAGCGCTCGAGATGATCGAGCGCCTGGGGTTACGCAACGTCATTCTCCGCTCGAAGGAGATGAAGGACGAGGAGCTCGAAGAAGTCCGGAAGAAGTCGCAGGGCTTGTCGTGGCGTGACGCCCAGGCGATCCAGGACGCGGTTCCCGGCGTCGATCTGGTCGTCGCGCGTCTCCAGATCGAGCCCTACAAGGTCCTCTCGGCGACGGCCAAGACCAAGGCCACGGTCTACGGTGTGTCGTCCCGCCAGGCTGAGATCTCGCGGCTCCGGGTGTCCGAAGGCCGGTTCTTCGACGCGCTCGACGAGCGAGGCCACGCCCAGGTCTGTGTGATCGGCTCCGGCGTGCGGCGCGAGCTGTTCGGTTACGGCCCGGCCCTGGGAGGCGATCTCAAGGTGAACGACGTCTGGCTCACGGTGGTGGGGGTGCTGAAGGACGACGACGGCGCGTCGGCGTTTCAAGGCGTTCAGCTCGGGGCGACGGCGCGCGAGATCTACCTTCCGGTGACGACGGCGAGCCGTAAGTTCGACAGGCCGCCGTTGAAGGCGCCGCTCGACGAGCTCATCGTCCGCCTCGACCCCGAGGCGGACCCGCGCGTGGCATCGGAGGTCGTGCGGGCGCTGGTCGATCGGATCCACGGAGGTGCGGAAGACTTCGAGCTCGTCGTCCCCGAGGCGCTTCTCGAACAGAGCCGGCGCACGCAACGCCTCTTCAGCATCGTCATGGGATGCATTGCAAGCATCTCCCTGCTCGTCGGAGGGATCGGAATCATGAACATCATGCTGGCGACGGTTCTGGAAAGGACCCGGGAGATCGGCGTGCGGCGCGCCGTCGGCGCGCGGCGCTTGGACATTCGGAACCAATTCATCATCGAGTCGTTCTCGATCTCGGCGGTGGGAGGAGTCCTCGGGATTTCGGTAGGGCTTCTGATCGCGAGGGCGGTCGCCGCCTACGCCGGTTGGCCGACGGTCGTCACGCTGGCGTCGATCGTGCTCTCCACGGGCGTGTCGATCGCTGTCGGCCTGGCGTCGGGGATCTACCCCGCGGTTCGCGCCGCGGAGCTCGATCCGATCGACGCGCTTCGCTACGAATAGGGGACATTTCTCTTTTTCGTGTCAAAGCGGTAATCCGGGGAGCTTTGCAGGAAAAAGAGAAATGTCCCCTATTCGCTATCGGGCCGCGTCGAACACGGCGCGCATCACGCGAAAGGGGTACGTTTTTCCGTCGCGTGGCGGCACGCGCAGTCTCCACGCGGCAGGCGGCTCGAAACGGAACGACAGCGTCTTGTGCCGGCTACGGACCAAGCGGAGATGGATATTCGCTTCTTCGTCGCTCCGGGAGTCGAGACGCACCACGATTTCGTGCAATCCGTCGGTCGGAAGCTCGGGTCCGGCGAGGTGACGGCAGTGCTTCCACCACATCATCTCGTCGAGGTTGTCGAACTCGTAGTGCGGCTGCGTATCGAAGACGGCCTCGACCTGCGGTGCCTGTCCCGGCATGTCGAGGAGGGCCGACGGGCGTACGACGGCGTGCGGTGCGAGCCGAGACTCCAGGCTCGTGCGGGGGAAGAGCAGAGCGTGCCCTGTCGCATGCGCGGGCTCGCGCAGCGCGACGCGACGGACGAACGGGTCGGCCGGCAGCACCACGTAGCCCGCGTCGCGCAGGCCGACGAACGCGCAGCGCTCGGGCGCTTCGAGATACCGTCGCGCGGTGCCCGCGAGCAGCGTCGCGTCGAAGAGGTTGGCCGCCGCCGCCACCTCTTGATCGGAGCTCGCGCGCCGAAGCTCGTCGAGGGCGGATCGAAAATCGAAGCCGTCGGAGCCGGCGACGGCGCGCAGCGTCGCGTCGAGCGCAGCATAGTTTTCGGCCCACGCCGCGCGTGCCGGACGAAGGCTCCGGTACTCGGGAACCCGAAGCGCGCGCAGCACCGCCTCGCGATTCTGGAGGTCGTGCGCCGAAGCGGCCGTCGAGGTCTCCCAGATCAGCGCCTTGGCGACCAACTCCGGATGGATCTCCGCGAGACCGGATTGCCGGCGGTCCCGGTCGGGGAACGGAAGGCAGGGATGCCCCGCCATCGCCAGGGCGGTGAGGAGGTCGGATCCACCCAGGTAGGGAGCCCCCCCCGGCCTCGATGACGGTATCCGGACGCCGAGGCGCCGCCGCAGCCAGCCGTCGACGCGGCGGGCCTTGCCCGATTTCCCCCCGAACGCCACGGGGACGTTCACGGCGAGAAGAAACGGCTCGCCTGCCGTCAGCTTTGAAACCTCGCGCGCCAGACCGGGTAGATCGCCGACCCGCGCGACGGTCGCGCCCGCCCCCTCCGCATCGAGAGCGACGATTGTTCCGGTGCCGGAGGCAACATCGAGTTCGCGGAGTTCGGCGCCGAAGATGCGCATCGTTCGCGATTATGGCGCAGTTCGGGTTTCGCGGAAGACGATCCCCATCGGTTCGAGCGCGTCGAGGACCGGCTCGTAGATCTCGGGGTCCACCGGGATCCGCACGCCGGCCGACGCGATGCGGCCGTCGAGGATCAAGCGGGCCGCGACCGCGGCCGGCAGCGAAACCGTGCGGGCCATCGCCGAATCGCCCCCGGGCTCGCCGAACGCCACGAGCGTCGAGACCCTGCCTTCACGGCGGCCGTCGGGGTCGACGACGTCGAACTCGTGCCGCAGCACGATCATGTCGCGCTCGCCCGGCGCGTAGGCCAGACACTCGGCCAGGCGAGCGCACAGCGCGTCGATCGGCGCCACCTTGGAGCCTTGGAGCCGTCGGCGGGAGAAGAGGCCGGCCCAGCGGAGCCGTTCCATGACCGCCCCGCTCGCCCTGATCCCGGCACGGGCGGCCACGCGCTCGATCAGAGTGCCGGCTCCTGCGTCCGCGAAGTCCTCCATGAATTCCTCGTAGGTCGCGCCCGTTCTCAACGTGCGTAGCCCGCCGTCGAGCAGCCCGAGTCGCGAGACGGCTTGCAGGGTCTCGCACCAGCCCGGGTAGCGAAGCGTCCCCCGGAACATCGTGCGAACGCCTTCGATGCCGTAGGTGGCGATATAAGCGGTCGCGTCCCTGTTCGGGTAGACCTCGAGGCGGCCCACATCGGCAACGTCGTAGGCGGCGACGTGCGTGAAGAGCTCTCCCTCCGGCACGTCGATGATCCGCCCGTCCTCGAGCCACCGCGCGGCGTTCAACCCCGCGGCCAGCACACCGCGCGGGCTCCACGAGAACTTGTAGCCCCACGGGTTGGTGTTCGCCTCCGGGGCCGGAAGGCCGCCGCAGCAGCTTCGAAACGATTCGAGGCGGTAGCCGTCGCTCCGCAACTGTCGCATCGCGCGCATCGCCGACATGTGATCGAGCCCGGGGTCGAGGCCGATCTCGTTGAGGACGAGGACCCCCGCAGCGCGCGCCGCGCCATCGAGCGCGCGCATTTCAACCGAGACGTACGATGTCGTGATCAGCGGCACGCGGTGGGCGATCGCGACCTTGGCGACCCTGACGTGAAGCGTGTGCGGCAGAAGGCTCACGACGAGATCGGCCTCCGCGACGAGCGCGGCTACGCGCGCATCGTCGTCCATCGACACGGCGAGCGCGCGCCCGTGCCCGCCGAGAATCTGCGCGGCCTTTGCGGCGTCGAGGTCGCCGACCGTGAGCGCGATGTCCGGCCACTTCGTGAGGTGCGCAACGAGCGGACGGCTGACCAGGCCGGCTCCGAGCAGGAGTACCCTCTTCATGCGAGGTGCTCCGCGATCCCGGCATACCGCGGGGTGAGACGGCCGCGGTGGACGACGACCGCACGCCGGATCTCGTCTTGAACGTCGAGCGACGCGAACGGCAGCGACCAATCGCACCGCGCGAGCGAGGGGACGAACCGTAAGAGCGCGTCGCCGAAGTGCTGCGACGCGTCGACCGGAAGCTCGCAGGGGAGGTTGTCGACCGCGAGGATCACCGGCCCCCGCCCGGCGACGCCGCTGACGGCGTCGCCGGTGGCGACGTCGTAAACATAGACGGGATCTCCCGGTGTCGTCATCCTGACGTTGGCTTCGATCGAGCCGTGAAGGTCGCACGAAATGTCGCCGATGACGCGCAGGTGCGGGGCGGAGTCCCCGGAAAACATGGCGCGGATGTCGTCGAGGCTGGCGACGCGCGGTTGCCCCGGCTCCCAGTAGATGCCGTTGACCAGAACGGTGAGGTGGCGCAGGTGCGCGGCCATCGCGCGGCCGAAACGGTCCTGGCGGGAGAAGACAACCTTGTAGAGGATGTTGCGCGGCAGGTCGTCGTTGCCGAACATCGAGGGGAGATCGTCCGGAACCACCTCTTCGTAGGGAAGCAACTCGAAGATCTCCTGCGCCCCCTTGGACGCGTTCCCCGAGCCCGTGAAGCCGAACGCCATCGGGTGCAGCGTGGCGGGAACGCCTTCGCGGCGGATCCGGCCGGCGACGCGCGCGAGCTCGGCATGCGCCTCTTCGAGGTCGGCGTATTCGTGCGCGAACCGGAGCGATGCGAACGGCGAGTCGATGCCTTCCCACAGCAGACGCCGACCCAGGGCCGCCAACGTGTCCAGCATTCCGGCCAAGCCCGCATGGCGTCCGAAAAAGACCAAGCGGCGCCCCCGGTCGTCCACGATCTTTTCGTACTCGATGAGCGTGCAGCGAAGCTCCATGAGGCGGCGCAGCATCGGCATGTTCGCCGGCTGCCCCTTGGTCACGTGCGCGAAGAAGAGATACGTCGTTTCGCGGCTGAGCCGATCGGCGGGGATCTCCTTGACGCCCACGACGAGCGGACACGAAGAGAGGTCGTCGACGATGCGGGCGCCTGCCGCGCGAAAGGCCTCGTCGGGAAAAACGCGGAAGCTCGAGCGCTCGACGGCGACGGACACGCCGTGGCGCGTGATCTCCGCGACGTGCTCGGGGGTCAGCGGGACCCTGCGTTCCCAGCGGTTCTTGTCCTCGCGCCGGATGCCGATCACACGGCGCATGCTAGCAGCCGGTCCCATCCCGAACGGAGGAGCGCCATGCTCGCCACCGCCATCCTGCTCGCAGGCCTCGCGGCCCCCGTCGAAGAGCGCCACGACGCGACGATTCACCACGCATTCGATGACGTCGCGAAATGGGTTCAGGTCTTCGACGATCCCGGACGAGACGTGTGGCAGAAGCCGGACGAAGTGCTCCACGCCTTGGGCGTCCTGCCGGGGATGACCGTCGCGGACCTCGGCGCTGGAACGGGCTATTTCAGCGTCCACCTCGCGAGGTCGGTCGGTGACAACGGGCGCGTGCTCGCGATCGACGTCGAGCCGAAGCTCGTGGACTACATGAAGGAGAGGGCGACGAAATCGCATCTCGCCCAGTTCGTTCCCCTGCTGGCGCCCGCGGACGATCCGAAGCTGCCCGCGAAGGGAGTCGATCTCGTGCTCATCGTCGACACGTGGCACCACATCGACGATCGCCTGCACTACCTCGCGAAGCTCGCCGCGGGGCTGAAGGACGGCGGCCGGGTGGCGGTCGTGGACTTCAAGAAGGGCGACTTCCCGGTGGGGCCTCCCGATGCGCACAAGCTGACGGCCGACGCGGTGACTGCGGAGTTCCTCGCGGCGGGTTGGACCCCGGCGGCGCACTGGGACGAGCTCCCGTACCAGTACGTCCTCGTCTTCACGCCCCCCGCGGCTTCGGGCGGTGCGTCGGCACGGCCGTCCACGGATCCTCGGGCCACGGATGTCTCGGATAGCGCGCGCGAAGCTCCTTGCGGACCTCGGGGTACGTCCGGTCCCAAAAGCTCCTGAGGTCGCGCGTCGTCTGCACCGGACGCCCGCTCGGCGCGAGCAGCTCGAAGACGACCGGCTCGCCGCGCGCGCCGATCCGCGGTGAATCCGCGAGTCCGAACAATTCTTGGAGCTTGACGGACGCGACGACCGTTCCGTCGTCTCGATAGACGAGCTTGGTGCTGCGCCCGGAGGGCAACGGAAGCGCCTCGGGGGCAAGCCTCGAGAGCTCGCGGGCCGCGCGGGGGTCGATCGCCGCGTCCAGATCGAGCGCGGGCAGCGTCGTACGACCCGCGCAAAGCTTCAGGCCGATCGCGCGGAAGTCGAACGCGATCCCGGCAAAGCGCAGGCGGGCGGCGATCGGCGCTTGATCCGGAGTCGTGCCGCGCGCAACGAAGGCGTCGACGAGAAGCGGCAGAGCCTCCCCGGGCTCCGCGGGAACCGCGCGCTCGGCGATCGCGAGATCGTAGATGCGCTCGACTTCGAACGCCCGGACCGCTCCCGTGACGGGATCGAATCGGTGCTCGACCCGGCGCGTCGCGGCCGGGAGCCAGGCGCGCTCGACGCGGCTTGCGAGGCGCACCCGGGCTTCGGCGCCTGGGCCGCGTGCCCCCGCCTCGACGTCGAGCGCCAGGAGGAACTCGCCTTCGAGGACGACGCTTGCGCGATCGAGCACACCGCCGTGACCCGATGCGAGCAGCACGCGCGGCGTCCCCGGGGCGCGCCGCCTCGCGAGGCGGTCCGGAAATCCGGTGAGCAGCGC
>JAYUCM010000204.1:0-4201 GCA_043740355.1 Acidobacteriota bacterium
CCCCGAAGCCAGCTGGAACATGGGAGATCCGTTCACCAATCTTCAAGATGGCCTGCGGTTGGCCGGCGACCTGCTGTCGCGTCACCCGAGTCAGAACCAACACATGATCGTCATCACCGATGGACAACCGACCGCCTACTTCCGCAACGGCCGGTTGCACTGCGAATGGCCGCTGTCCTTCGGCGGGATCAGCCAGCGCGCGGCACAGGAGACGCTCAAGGAAGTCGAGCGGGTCACCCGCCGGGGGGTGACCATCAATACCTTCATGCTGGATGATAGCCCCAGCTTGCGCGCCTTCGTCGAACGCATGACCCGGATCAACAAGGGACGCGCCCTCTATACCCGCCCGGACCGCCTGGGCCGGTATCTCCTGGTCGACTACCTCGGCAAGAAGCGGAAGCGCATCTGACGATGGGCGGAGCGACCTCCGCCATGATGACGCAATATCTGCGCATCAAGGCGCACCACCAGGAGGCCGTGCTGCTGTTCCGGTTGGGGGATTTCTACGAGATGTTCCACGACGACGCGGAGGTCGCAAGCAAAGCCCTCGATCTCACGTTGACCGCGCGCGGCAAGGGCACGGCGAACGCCGCGCCGATGTGCGGGTTCCCCCACCACCAGCTCGATGCCTACGCCGCAAAGTTGGTGCGATGCGGCCACCGCGTGGCCGTGTGCGACCAGGTCGAGGATCCGAAGACCGCGAAGGGGCTCGTTCGACGTCAGGTCGTTCGGATCGTCACGCCCGGGACGCTCGACGACCCCAACGAGCTCGACGCCCGCGCGAACAGATGGATCGCCGCGGTCGCAGCAGAGGCAGGACGGGTCGGGGCGGCATTTCTCGACGCGTCCACCGGTGAGTTCGTCGCTTGGGAGGAGGCCGGCACGAACGCCTGGGGGAGCCTCGGCGAACGCCTCGCCGCATTCGCGCCCCGTGAGATCGTTCACGCCGAGAACCTCGCGTGGCCCGAGGAGTCGCGTCCCGACCCGGCGGGCTGCACGGTGACGCCGGGCGACCCGTATACCTTCACGCCCAGCGTTGCGGCCGATCTCCTGAAACGGCACTTCGAGGTGGCGTCGCTCGACGGCTTCGGCCTCGCAGGACGGTCGATGGCGATCGCGGCCGCCGGTGGGTTGCTCGCGTACGTGAAAGAGACGATCCGAAGCGGGCTCGAGCACGTGGACGGCCTGACGTCCCACGAGCCGGCGGAACACCTCGTCATCGATGCCGCGAGCTTCCGCGCGCTCGAGATCGATCGGGCGCAACGAGACGGTGCGCATGCGGGGTCCCTCCTGCACGCCGTCGACCGGACGTTGACCGCGCCGGGCGCGCGCCTCCTGCGTGCCTGGATCGCCGCGCCGCTCCTCGAGCAAGACGCTATCCGGGAGCGTCACGCTGCGGTTGCGGAGCTGCTCCAGGGTTCCAAGGTACGCGCCGACGCGCGCGCTCAGTTGGACGGGATGCACGACGTCGAGCGCCTCCTCGCGCGCACGGTGTCGGGCACGGCGACCGCGCGGGATCTTTTGGCGCTCAAGGCCTCGCTCGCGCGGCTCCCGGATCTTTGCCGCGCACTCTCCGTCGCGCGGGCGTCGATCCTCTGCCAGATCGCCGGAACCGATCCGTGCGCCGTTCTCGCCGCGCGCCTGGCCGCCGGCGTACATGACGAGCCGCCCGCCGGCCTCAGAGAGGGCGGACTGATCCGCGACGGCTTCCATGGCGAGCTGGACGAGCTACGCGCGATCCGCCGAGAGGGCCGAGACACCATTGCCGCGATCGAAGCGCGTGAGCGCGAGGCGACCGGAATCGCGTCCCTCAAAGTCCGATTCAACAGAGTCTTCGGGTATTACATCGAGATCTCGAAGTCGAATCTCCGCCTCGTCCCCGACCGCTACCAGCGGAAGCAGACGATCGCCGGGGGCGAGCGCTTCGTCACCCCGGAGATCAAGGAATACGAAGCGAAGGTCCTCGGTGCGCAGGAGCGGATCGAGTCGATCGAGTACGAGATCTTCGTCGGCCTTCGGGCTGAGGTCGCGGCCGAGGCCCCCAAGGTGAAGGCGGCCGCCCGCGCGGCCGCCTGCGCGGACGTCCTCGCGGGGCTCGCGCAGCTTGCCGAGGAGCGCGACTTCCGGCAACCCACGATCGTGGCCGAGCCGCGCCTGCGCATCGTCGGCGGCAGGCATCCCGTCGTCGAGCAGGCGCTCGTCGAGACGCGCTTCGCCCCCAACGACGCGACGCTCGGCATGGAGCCGGGTGCGATCGCGATCCTGACCGGGCCGAACATGGGCGGCAAGTCGACTTACCTCCGCCAGGTCGCACTGATCGCGATCCTCGCTCAGGCGGGCTCGTTCGTGCCCGCGGAAGAAGCCGAAATCGGCATCGTCGATCGGATCTTCTGCCGCGTGGGCGCGTCGGACAACCTCGCCGAGGGCCAGAGCACCTTCATGGTGGAGATGGCCGAAACCGCGAACATCCTCCATCACGTGACGCCCCGAAGCCTGGTTCTCCTCGACGAGATCGGGCGCGGGACGGCGACGTTCGACGGGTTGGCGATCGCGTGGTCCGTGGTCGAGTACCTCCAGCGATTGGCAGGCGGAGCGCCGCGCACGCTCTTCGCCACGCACTACCACGAGCTGACGGAGCTCGCCGTCACGCTTCCGGGGATCGTCAACCTGCGGATGGCGGTGCGCGAGTGGGGGGAGCGCGTGATCTTCACCCATCGCGTGGAGGCCGGTCCCTCGGACCGGTCGTACGGCATTCACGTCGCCCGCATCGCCGGCGTGCCGCAGGCGGTCGTTGCGCGGGCGGAGGAGATCCTCGCCAATCTCGAGCGAGACGAGTACGGTCGCGATGGTCTGCCGCGGCGCGCGCGCAGGGCGGAGGGGGGCAAACCAGGATCCTTCAGCGCGGAACGGCCGCTCTTCCCGCCGCCGGCGGCGGGCCTGGTGCGCGATCCGGAAGACGCCGGTGCCGCCGAAGTGCTCGCGCAACTCCGCCGCCAAGCCCCCGAGCGACTCACGCCGCTCGAGGCGTTGACCCTGGTCGATGCGTGGAGCCGGCTTTTGAAGAAAGGGACCGCCCCGAAAACGTGATCAGAACGAATCGACCGCCGGCTTCTCTTCGTCGAAAATCTCGAAGACCTCCCACAGCTTCGTCAGCTGCAGCAGATCCTCGACCTTTCCGGACGGCTTGAGCAGTTTCACGGTTCCGCCTTTCTCGCGCGCCTTCTTGAAACACGCGACCAGCTCACCGATCCCGGCCGAATCCATGTACGAGACCTTTTCGAGGCTCAGCAGGATCTTCGTGTGCCCGCCATCGAGGAGCTCGAGTACCTTGTCGCGGAGGACGACGTCGCCCTCCCCGATCGTGATCTTGCCGGACAGGTCGACCACGGACACCTGACCGACCGTCCGAACCGTCGTTTTCATCGTTCGATTCCTCCGTTGTCCACCGCGGCCACCGAGGGCCGAGTCGAGCTCGTCGTCTTGCGCCCAGGGAGAACTTTTTTGAGCGTCACTTCCATGCCGCGCCCTTCCCGAAATGTGAAATCGACGCTGTCCACGAAGGCGCGCATCACGAGAATGCCGCGCCCCGAGGTTCGCATGAGGTTTTCCCCGATGGTCGGATCGGGCGTCGTGCCCGAATCGAACCCCGCGCCGTGATCGCGCACACGGGCACGAATCGACCGAGGACGCGCCTCCAAGCTCACCTCGACCTTCCGGGACGGGTCCATCCTGTTGCCGTGAACGATCGCGTTGATGACCGCCTCCCGCACCGCGATTCCGACGTTCAACGCATCGTCCGTTTCAAATCCCGCCAGCCCGGCCATCGTCTCCGATGCGGCATGAACGACGTCCACGAGCCGAACCTCACTCGAAATGACGAGTCTGACCGTGGTCGCCGACGCCATCACCCTTCCCGGAGCGAAGGCGTCGAAGGACGCCCCGTGACAACTTTGGCAGGATAGCCATCACCGGCGGCCCCGTCAACGAAAACGGCGCGGCATGTCCGCCGCAAACGTCCACGCGGTGCAAGGCGGCAGGCGCGGGTCAGCACCACCGCAAGACCGTCGAACCCCAGGTGAGCCCGGCCCCGAAGCCGGTGAGAAGAACGTTCATTCCCGGCGTCAGACGTGAGGAGCGCACCGCCTCGTCGAGCGCAATCGGGATCGAGGCGGCGGCCGTATTCGCGAACCTGTCCAGGGTG
>JAYUCM010000205.1:0-10084 GCA_043740355.1 Acidobacteriota bacterium
CAGAGATAGTCGACCGCAAGGAGTCGTGTCAAGCGCGCGGATGGAAGTCGCGGTAGAGCCTCCTCAACCGTTCGCGATTGACGTGCGTGTAGATCTGCGTCGTCGAGATGTCTTCGTGGCCGAGCAGCATCTGCACCGCCCTGAGGTCGGCACCGTTCTCGAGCAGGTGCGTCGCGAACGAGTGCCGGACGACGTGCGGCGAGATCGTCGCGCCGATTCCGGCGCGGCGCCCGTGGGCCTTGATCAGCTTCCAGAACCCCTGCCGGGTCAGCGGCGCGCCGGCCCTGCCGACGAAAACCGCTTCCGAGCGCCGCCCCGCAAGGAGCGCGGCGCGAGCTGAGTCGAGATACGCGCGGAGCGCGGCGTTCGCCTCGGCGCCCATGGGCACCACGCGCTCCTTCGATCCCTTGCCGACGCATCGCAGGTAACCGGCGTCGAGGCGGAGGTCGTGCAGTCGCAGGCCGCAGAGCTCGCTCACGCGTAAGCCGGTCGCGTAGAGAACCTCGAGCATCGCCGCATCGCGCGCCCCGCGCGGGTCGGCGCGGTCGGGCGCGTCGAGCAGGCGCAGGACGTCCGGGCCGTCCAACACCTTCGGGAGCGTCTTCCACGTCTTGGGAGCCTCGAGACGGGCGGCGGGGTTTTCGGAGATCGCGCCTTGCTGCGCGAGCCAAGCGTAGAACCCGCGCACGGCGACGAGCCAGCGCGCCACGGATCGCGGGGACCGACCGGTAGAGCGCATCTTGCGGAGAAAGAGCAGGAGATCGTCCTCACCCGCTGCGACGAGTCCGCGTCCCGCAAGCTGACGGCCGAGCAGCTCGATGTCGCGCCGATACGCGGCGACGCTGTTGCGGGCGAGTCCGCGCTCGGCGGCCAGATGATCGAGCCAAGCCGTAAGCGTCGCCTCCGGCGGATGGGGCGCTAAGACGCGCCGGCGGGTCGCGCTCACGGGGAGCTCGCCTCGCGGGGATCGAGGAGAATGGTCACCGGGCCGTCGTTGACCGACTCGACCTCCATCATCGCGCGAAACGTCCCCGTGGCGACGACGAGGCCTCGTTCGCGTAAAGCGGCGATGAATCGTTCGTAGAGAGGCTGCGCGATCTCGGGTCCGCCGGCGGATTCGAACGACGGCCGGCGCCCGCGCCGCGTCGAGGCGGCGAGCGTGAATTGCGACACGACGAGAACGGCGCCCTCGATCTCCTCGAGGCCGAGGTTCATCCGTCCGGCGTCGTCCGGGAAGATCCTGAGCTGGGCCGTCTTCGCGGCGTTCCACGTCGCGTCCTCGACAGTGTCGCCGTTTTCGACGCCCAGGTAGACAAGAAGCCCTCGCGCGATCGATCCGACGATCGCGCCGTCGACGCGAACCGCCGCGCGGGATACGCGCTGGACCAGGACCCTCATGTTCCTTTCACTCCTTCCGGCGCGGCCGGCGCGGCCGGAGCGAGGTCCGCGGCTTTCGCCGGGATCGGGCCGAAGCTCACGGCCTGGACCCTGAACACCACTCCGGGCCGCGCCGGGGTGGTGATCCACAGGCTCTCGACGTCCGAACCGGGCGACCGGCCCAAGGGTCCGAAGGACCATCGCGCGAGCTCGCCGCGCTCGCCTTCGACCGCAATCGTTCCCGTCGCCTTGGCCGTAGGCTGGGCCGTCTCGAAACCGGCGCCGGACAGGCCGCTCAGCCGGTCGAGGAGCGCGTCGATGCGCGCGCCATCGACCGCGATAGCCGCACGACCCTCCGAGCCCGACCACGACGACCCCTCGTTCGCGCGCACGACCCGGAGCTGGGTCCCGCCCCGGTCGATGTTGAGCCGCCGAACATCGGGCGAGAAAAACGGCGCGATTCGGGGATCGCGAAACGACTCCGACGGTCGATCGAGCTCCCTTGCGGCGGATTCCTCGACCAGGCCGGCGAGCGGCCGGCCTTCCCTCCACCCCAAACGCGTGCCGCCGATTCCCGCAGCGGCGACGTACGCCACCAACGGAGCGCCTCCGATGGGCGCCGTGACCTCGACGCGAAGGCGTCGTTCGGGGTGCGCGTCGACGGGCGGCGGGACCTTCCCTTGGCCCGTAAGCTCGATCGAGGCGATCGCGCGGGCCAGCGCCGTGCACGCGCCCGACGAAGCGAGGTCTCGAAGCGGAGACTCGACGTGCCAGACTCCTTTCTCCGATGCGACGACCAGGCGGCCGTCGGGGCGATCGAGGGCGATCCGCGTGATCGATTCCGGGTCCACGGGGATCAGACGCTTCTCGCGAAAGGCCTCGGCGCCGCGGGCGACCACGCCGTAAAGCGACGCGTCGGTGAACACCACGCGGGCGTCGTCCCCTGCGGCGTACCTCTCGTTCCCGACCGGCGAGCTGCGCCCGAGGCGCAGCGTCAGCGGCGGGAAGCCGGCCACGAAGCGGACGCGCAGGGTGCATGCGGCGGGCGCGAGGCCGAAAGCCGCGAGGTTCGTCGCGTTGTCGGCGATGACCTTGAGGACGCGCGCGTCTTGGAGCGCCGCGACGACGTCGTGGACGCGTCGGGGATCGGCCTCGGCCTCGAGCGGTTTCGTGATCCGCCAGCCGAGGGACGTGTCTTTCTCCAGAGTCACCCCGGCGCCATCGCATGCAAGATCGATCTCGCGAACCGCTTCTTCGGCGAAGGCCTTGACGAGGGGCGCGTCGGAGGGCGCGGTCAAAGGCGGCGCCTCGCCGCGACCGAGCCAGTAGAGGGCGAAGACGACGGCGGCGAGAAGGCCGATGAGGACGAGCAGGCCGCGCAGGCTCACAACGACTTCCGGCGAAGCCAGGCCACGATCCCGCCGATCAGCAGGACCTCCGGAAGGAGCAGCACGCCGAAGCGGAAGAGATTGCGTTGATCCGCCGTCGTCAAGTCGAGACGCGACGCACGGAGGGACTTGGGCGGTCCGACGATGAGATCTTCGCTCCCCATGAGCCAGTGCACTGCGTTGACGAGGAATTCCCGGTTGAAGAAGGCACCCAGGTTGCCGTTTTCGACCCAGTCGGCGTCGCCCGTGAGGACGATGCGCGCCTCGCGCGCCGGCGCATCCGCTGAGGCACTGCCAAGGCCGGCGATCTTCGCCACGGCGGTCGCGGCGACGAGCAGCGGCCCGGAGGCGTCCGCGGCGTCCTTCGCCACGCGTCCCGTCGTCATCATGTCCTTCCACCCCGACTCGCCCCAGGCGGATTCCCGGGTGCGCGCGACGGGCTGCGTGACGACGCCGGGCAGCCCGCCTTCGACCTTGATCGTGATGGATCGCGCCTGCGAGAGTCGGATCCGCTGCTTGAATCCCGTCGTGATCGGGTGCGGAGGGAACTCCTCGACGATCGGATCGAGGCCGAGCCGCGCTCCGAGAAACGCGATCTCTTCCTGGTCGACGATCATGTCGTCGTGGAGGACGAGCCGGTAGTCGGCGAGCAAGGCGCTTACGCCGGGATCGGTTCCGGGGTTGACCATCGCGAGCAGCCGCCCGCCGCGCGCGAGATAGGCGCGAAGCGCGTCTTGTTCGTGAGGGATCAGGGGTTTCACCGGGCCGGCGAGGATGACTCCCGCGGCGTCGTCGGGAACGCTCGCCGCCGCGGCCAGGAAGAGCGGGCGGAGCTCGACGTTGTCGTCCTTGAGCACCGCCGCGACGCCGCCCAAGCCTGCGGCCGTCGTCAGATCGGTCACCTCCGGCTCACCGTGGCCGGTCAACGCGTAGAGCCTTTTTCCTCCGGGGCGCGTCACCTTCAGGATCAGGCTCGTGACCTCGCCTTCGCCGAATGCTCCCGCATTGCTCCCGCTCGATTGCGCCTTCTCGGCGCCGCAGCTCGCCGCGAGGATCCCCTGCCGCGTCACGCCGAACCGGTCGGCCTCCTGCGGGTCCTTCTCGGGATCGACGAACCTGTAGGTCAGGTTGCGGCTGAGCGCGGCATAGCGGCTCAGAAGGTCGTCGAGCCCGTTGTGGTTCCGGTCGCCCGCGGCGAAGAACGCCCGGAGCTCGACCGGCTTGTCGAGGTGGCCGAGGACGGACCGGGTCTTGTCGCCCAGCGTGTAGACCTTCGCCTCGGTGGCGTCCCAGGTTCGGGGAAAGCGCGCGACCAAAACGTTGAGCGCGACGAGAAGCAAAGCGAAGACGATCGTCCCGGTGACGGCCTGTGCGCGCTGACGCGTTCCGCGCGCGGAGACGGTGCGCAGCACCCCCCCGAGATTCCCGGCGAGCGACACCAGCACGCACACACCGCCGCCAGTCAAATGGACGGCGGTCCAGAGGTCGAACCGCCCGGAGAACGCGAACGACAGCAAACCGAAAAGAAGGAGCACCGTGCCCGCGTACCCGGTCACCCGCAGCGCGTCCTTCATCGCTATCTCCAGCGCTGCGAGGCGATGGCGGTTCGTGCCGCGAAGAGCCCGAGCGCTGCCAGCGAAAGGAAATAGACCACGTCGACACCGGTGACGCTGCCCTTCGCGAATCCCGCGAAGTGCGCGGGGAGCGACAACGCCTTCAGCATCGTCCGCGGGAGGCCTTCGGTCGATTCGGCGGGCCAATCGACGACGAAGAGCATGAGGAACAGGACAAACGCCGAGACGGCCGCGACGACCTGGCTCTTCGTGACGGTCGAGACCGCAAATCCGAGCGCCGTCAGCGCGACGACGACCAAGGCGAGGCCGAGCAATCCGGTGGCGATCGGCCCCTTCTCGGGGTCGCCGTAGTGGAGCAGCACCGCGACGTAGAAAGCCGCCGCGACGACGAGGACCCCCGTGACGGCCAGCTGGCCGAGGAACTTCCCGGCGACGAGCTGACCGGGGGTCACCGGCGCGGTGAGGAGCAGCTCGTCGGTCCCCTGCTTCCTCTCCTCCGCGAAGCTGCGCATCGTCAGCACGGGGATCAGGAAGATGTAGAGGACGAGAAAATTGCCGAACAGCCCCGAGATCACCAGCTCGTTGAGGTTCAGGCGATCGACGAGCTCCCGGTTCTGCATCATTTCCGCGTAGCTCGCGGTGTTCTCGACGAGGATGGCGAACTGATCGACGAGACTGAAGAAGAACCAGCCGGCGAGGAAGAGGAACAGCGTCCAGACGACCCACGCGATCGGAGAGTAGACCTGCGCTCTGATCTCCCGGGCGGCGAGGGCGCCAACGCGGCTCATGCGACGCCCTCCTCGCCCGTCGACAGGTCCGCCGAGGTGACCCGAAGGAAGATCTCCTCGAGCCCGGCGCCGGCGGCTGCCGCGTCGACGGGAACGTCCGCGGCGACGCGGCCCCGATGAATGACGACCGCCCGCGAGCAGGTCATCGCCACCTCCGGGAGGATGTGGCTGCTCAGGAGGACCGTGTGATCCCCGGCGAGCGAGCGGATCAGATTCCGGATCTCACGGATCTGGTGCGGATCGAGACCGATCGTCGGCTCGTCCAGGACGATGACCGAAGGCTGGTGGACGAGCGCCTGGGCGAGCCCGACGCGCTGCCTGAAGCCCTTCGACAGGTTGCCGATCAATCTGCCGGCGACCTGGGCGAGGCCGCAGCGCTCGGTCACGGAAGCGACGGCGGCGCGCCTGACCTTCCGCGGCACGCCGCGAAGCGCCGCGCAAAAACCCAGGTACTCGGAGACCGTGTGGTCGAGGTCGAGGGGGGGGTGTTCCGGGAGATAGCCGATCCGGCGTCTGACGTCCATCGCGTTGCGCAAGACGTCGAATCCCGCGACGCGGGCCTCGCCGGCATCCTGTGTCAGGAACGTCGCGAGGATGCGCAGCGTGGTCGACTTGCCGGCGCCGTTGGGGCCGAGGAACCCGACGATCTCGCCGCGCTCCACGCGAAACGTCACGCCGTTCAGGGCCGCAGTGTCTCCGAAGCGCTTCACGAGGCCGAGGACTTCGATCATGGGGCTCCTCGCCGCGAACGACGGTCCCGGATTCTACGCACGAGGCCCGCGCCGCGCCAAGCGCGACACGGTGGCCGCCAACGTGCGGGCCTCCGGGATGCGCAAGACCAGCGCTCCCCCCGCTGCCGTCGCGACGCCGACCGCCACCGCGACGAGAAGCCGCGCGATCGTGCCGGCGAGTCCCCCGTCCGGAACGAGATGCACGAGCAGTGCATGGGCCCCGCCGCAACACACTCCCGTCACAAGCGACACGAGGGCCATCGACAACGTGCTGCTGACGACGCCGTGTCCGGCGATCGAGCCCGCGCGCTTGCGCAGACCCCACGCTAGGATGCCGAGGTTGGTCCATGCCGCGATCGAGGTCGAAAGCGCCAGCCCCAGGAATGGGTTCACGCCGAGCGCCGGAAGAGCGAACACGAAGACGCCGTTGGCGGCGAGCTTCGCCGCGACCGCCGCGGTCGAAGCCAGGACCGGCACACGGGTGTCGCCCAACGCGTAGAAGGTCGGCACCTGGATCTTCGTGACCGCGTAAGCGTAGAGGCCGACCGCGTAGCACAAAAGCGCCGCACTGGTGTTCAGGGTCGAGGCGTGGTCGAACCGGCCGTGCTCGAAGATCACCTGGATGATCGGCTCTCTCAGCGCGACGAGCCCGGCCGTGGCGGGAAGCGCAAGCAGAGCCGCGGCGCGCAGCGCGGCCGAGAGGTTGTTGCGTAGTCCCTCGCTGTCGCCCACGGCGGCATCGCGCGACACTCGCGCCAGATTCGCCATGCCGATCGCCACCCCGAACAATCCGATCGGAAGTTGGATGAGGCGGAAGGCGAGGGAGAGCCAGGTGATCGGGCCGTTGCCGTAGCGGGAGGCGAGCCAGGTGTCGACGAGGAAGTTGATCTGCGTGGCGGCCTGTCCGATCGTCGCGGGGAGCATCAGCCAGGCGATGCGGACCAACCCTGGGTCCCGCGGAGCCCAATCGGGACGGAAACGAAAACCGAGCCTCCGCATGGACGGAATCTGGACGCCGAACTGGAGTACGCCGCCCACCATCGCGCCGAAGGCCAGCACAAGGCCGGCCGGCCACCCGAAGTGCACGAAGACGGGGTAGAAGAGGATGACGCCGAGGATCGCCGCGACGTTGAGCAGGGCGGGTGCCACGGCGGGAACGAAAAACCGGCCGTAGGTGTTCAGGATCCCCATCGCCACCGCCGCCGCGGCCACCGCGAGGAGGAAGGGCGCCAGGATGCGGGTCATCGTGACCGCGAGCGCCAACTTCTCGGGAGCGAACCCCGCCGCATAGACGCGCATGATCCACGGCGCGAACACGAAGATCCCGAGCGTCACGACGGCCAAGATCACCGCGAGCACCGTGAAGAGCCGGTTCGCGAGCCGCCACGCCGCCTCGGGACCCTCGCGTTCCTTGATCGCGGTGAAGGTCGGCACGAACGCCGACGACAGCGCCCCCTCCGCGAAGAGGTCCCGAAGAAGGTTGGGGATCCGAAACGCCGCGAGAAAGGCGTCGGTGACGAACCCCGCGCCGAAGTAGTAGGACTGCACCTGCTCGCGCACCAACCCGAGGACGCGGCTCATCGCCGTCGCCAGGCTGATCGAGCCGGCGCTTCGAAGGAGGCTTACGCGTTCGCTCATCGGAGTCTTAACGAGCGGCGCATTCTACGTCGCACGTCGCCCTTCTCGCGTCGCGAATCGCATCTTCTTGTGTTAGGCTTTCGCCCGCTGGCCGCCGGCGGGTCCCGCACGCCTCCTCCACGACAGAAGGATCCTCGCGGATCCGGGAGCGGATCATGGCAAGCGTCAACAAAGTCATCTTGCTCGGCAACCTCGGACGCGACCCCGAGGTGCGATTCACCCAGGGCGGGACCCCGGTCGCCAACTTCACCATGGCGACGACGGATCGCTGGAGCGACCCCTCGGGCGAGAAGAAGGAAAAGACCGAGTGGCACCGCATCGTGGTATGGGGCAAGCAGGCGGAGATCGCGGGCGAGTACCTACGCAAGGGACGCCCCGTCTTCGTCGAGGGGTCGTTGCAGACGCGCGAGTGGACCGACCGTGAGGGGAACAAGCGGTACACGACGGAGGTACGCGCGCAGCGTCTTCAGTTGCTCGGACGGCCCGACGATCGAGGATCCAACGCCGGCGGCCCCCCCGCCGACGAAGCGCTCGAGCCGTCCGGTGGAATCGCCGAGGACGACATCCCGTTCTGAAACTAAGGCGCGACGGCAGGGCTCTAGCGGGGCTTAGCCGTCAGCGCCGTCGCTCGCTCGCGGGCGTCGGCCGCGAAGGGACTCTGCGGGAAGCGCGCGAGCAGCTCGTCGTAGACCCGCTTGGCCTCGTCCTTCTTGCCCTGTCTCTCGCGCAAGCCCCCGAGCAGCAGCAGCGCGCCGTCAGGAGGATAGGAGGCTCCTTTGGGAGGCGAGGCCACCTCTTGCAACAGGCTGGCCGCGCGATCCGGGTTGCCCGCCGACTCGGCCGCCTCCGCCAGCGCGATCTTCGCTTCGGCGGCCAGGGCCTCGTTGCGACTGGAAACGAGGCCCTCGAGAACGGGAACGGCTTCGGGGCCGCGTGAGAGCGCGATCAGCGTGCGCGCGCGAAACAGCCGTGCGACGCCCGCGATGGGGTGCGACCCGCCCTGGGTGGCGGCCTGCTCGAACAGTGTCAAGGCCTCGGGGTAGCGTGGGGCGGACGCCGGACCGCTCGCTCCGGCCGCGGGGGCGTACGCTTCCAGCCCCGACGCGAGCAAGCGGTTCGCCTCTTCCACCGATTTCTCCCGCGAGGCGTTCCAGGCGATGCCGGCCAGCACGACGACGACGGCCGTGCCCACGCCGATGGTGACCTTCATCCAATGGACCTCGAGCCACTCGCCGAAATCGAACATGCCGTCGATGAACTCGTCCTGAGACATTTCTTTCTTCGTGATCTTCGCCGTAGCCATCGCTAGAACCTCGCTCCATGCGGCCTGGTGGGCCTGGCAGGACTTGAACCTGCGACCTTGAGTTTAGGAAACTCCTGCTCTATCCGGACTGAGCTACAGGCCCGCTCACAAGAGGGCCGCAAACTATCAGCTAAGGAAGCCGAGAACCAGCGTATAACTTCCGCACTCTTTGGAAGGGCCCCGATGCGATATGCCCCGGTCATTCTTGCCGCTGCCCTGATGCTGCCGGGCTGTTCCCGTACGGTCACGACCGTGCGGACGATCACACCGGCGGAATACGGGGCGTCGTCCTGGCTCGGACACACCGCCGCGGAAGTGACTCTTGCCTGGGGTGAGCACGGTCCAGGGGAGCCGGACGGCGTGGGTGGCCACGTGTTCACGTATCAATGGCTCCAGACGAGCCCGCCCCCGCCAAGCCAGACGTCGCCCGGCGTCCCGACGTTCGCGCCGAATCTCCTTGCTGGCCCCGGCGGCGTGCTCCCGAACGATGTCGTCTATGCCGGCGACCTCGCGAAGTTCTGGATCGGCGTCGACGGCAAGATCTACCGGTATTGGTTCGCGAAAGACGTTTACACCAGGCACCTCGACGCCCCCAGCGCCAGACCGGTGGAGCGCTACGGGAGGAAGAAGCCCTAGTTGATTCCCTGATGGGTCGTCGAGATCAGGCTGAACACGTTGTCGGAATCGAGACGGGCGCGTCCGTTCAAGAAGACGAGCTCCAGGAGAAAAGCGTAGCCGCACACGATGGCGCCCAGCCGCTCCATCAGCCGTCCCGTCGCTGCTGCTGTGCCCCCCGTCGCCAGCACGTCGTCGACGATCAACACCCTCTGCCCTTTCTCGACCGCGTCCTCGTGCACCTCGAGCCGCCCCTGGCCGTACTCGAGCGTGTAGTCCTCGCCCGTGATGCGCCACGGCAGCTTTCCCGGCTTGCGCACGGGGACGATGCCGAGCCCGTACTCGTAGGCTAGGGCGGCCGCGAGCATGAACCCCCGCGCCTCGACCCCCACGACGACGTCGAGCTTGTCGCCGCGGAACCGCTCCGCGAGGCGCTCGATGACCGTACGGAAGGCGTCGCCGTTCTTGAAGAGCGTGGTGAGATCGTAGAACGTGACCCCCGGCTTCGGGTAGTCCGGCACTTCACGGATGTTCTTCTTGAGCTCGGAAACCAGCATCGCGCGGAAAGGTACCACTAGTCGAGTGGAATCCCGATCGCGGCGAGCGCGAGATCGCGTCTCAAGCTCTCCATGAGGGTATTGAACGCGGCGAGAAAGTCGCTTTCCGTCGC
>JAYUCM010000206.1:0-4149 GCA_043740355.1 Acidobacteriota bacterium
CTGGCCTGCCTGAACGCCAATGTCTTCGTGACGCCGCGAATCGTCTACGGCCTTGCCCGGGACGGTCTCGCGCCGCGCGCTCTCGCTCGCATCAATCGCGGTGGCACTCCGTGGGTCGCCACGCTCCTCGTCGGCGCCGTGTCTCTGGTCCTCGCGGCGACGGGTTCCTTCAGCCGGCTGCTCTCGTTGGCCATCCTTCTCATCCTGGTCACCGACGGATTCATGGTGATCGTTCTCTTCCGGTTGCGGCGGCGGGATCCCGACGCGCCGTTTCGCGTGCCGCTCTATCCCTGGTTGCCCTGGCTGTTCCTCGCGATCTACGCGCTGTTGTTGGTGGCAGGGGCCATGGACCAGCCTGTCCTGGCGTGTGTCACGGCGGCGACGCTAGCCGCCGCGTACGGCATCGCGCGTGTGAGCGTCGGCATCACCGTCCCGTGAAGAGTTCCGGCGGGGCGACCTCGACGGGACTGACCAGGCGCGCGATCGCGCCCTCGATCACGTGGATGCTGAACGGCTTGAGGATGACCGTGGCACCGGTTTCGCGGATGAAACGCTGCGTCTCCGCGCTGGAACCATCTCCGGTGGTGAAGACGATGCGCGTTTCGAGGCCGATGGACCTGCGGACTGCCGCCGCGTAGATATCCTTTCCGGAGCCGTGCGGCATCTTCATGTCCGAGACGATCGCATCGAAGACTCCCGTGGCGATCTTGTCTTGGGCCTGGGGAACGTCGGCAGCGGTCTCGACGGTGTGCCCCCTACGCTCGAGCAAGTCGACCAAAACCGAACGTACGGAGGGCTCGTCGTCGACGACGAGAATCCGCAGCGGACGAACCTCTTGCGACGGACGAGGCGCCTCCTCGTTATCGGTCGCTCGCCGCCCCTCGAAGATCGGAAAGTCGATCACGAAGGCGGCGCCGTGCCCGGGCTCCCCCTCGACACGAATCGTGCCGCCGTGCTGCTCGACGATGCCCTTGCAGATCGACAGCCCGAGACCGGTCCCCTTGTCCTCCCCCTTGGTGGTGAAGAAGGGCTCGAAGACGCGTTCGCGGAGAGCCGCGGGAACGCCGGGGCCATTGTCGGAGACGCTGAGCCGGAGCCGGCCGTCGACCTTGCGGGTCGCGACGCGGATCGTTCGCTCCCCGGGGACCTCGTCGAGCGCGTGCTCGGCATTGTTGAGCAGGTTCAGGACGATCTGCTGGATCTGATGCGCATCGAGGAGCGTTCGCGGGAGACCGGGCTCCAGGTCCTCGACCACCGCGATCCGACCGACACGAAAGTCATAGACCTTCAGCAGAAGGGCCTTCCTCGCGATGTCGTTCAGGTCGACGTTCCGCTTCTCCGGCGCGTGCTTGCGCGAGAACGTCAGCAGGTTGCGCACGATGCGTCCAGCGCGCTCCGCCTCGGCGGCAGCGGTCTCGATGTACCTCCTCACCTCGGCGGGAACGTCCTCGCGCAGGGCAAGCTGCGTGTAACCGAGAATCGACGCGAGCGGGTTGTTGATCTCGTGGGCGACCCCCGAGACCAGCTCGCCAAGGGCGGTCATCTTCTCCGCCTGGATCAGCTGCTGCATCGCGACATCGAGGCGGCCGCGCGTCTCGTTGATCGCAAGGCCCTGGTCCCGTAATCGACGGCGCGTCGCGAGCGCACGTTCGGTCGCGATCGCGACGCAGAAGCCCCCCAGAAACGAGACCAACGCACCGAGCATCCAGAGCGCTGCCCGACCACTCCCCAGGCGGGCCGACACGACCGAAGGCACAGGCGCCACCGAGACGCTCCAGACGCGCCCTGCGATTTCGACCCTGTCCGTCGACCGGATCCCGGATGCCGTCACGGCCTCGCCCTCGCTCTCGAAGAGCACGGTTCCCGAATCGGTCACGGTCTCGCCATAGCGTTTCACGACTTCCGGAACGACCAGGGCGTTGAAGAAATCGTCGACGCGGAGCGAACAGACCACGGCACCGGCAAAGTCCGCTCCGCGCAAGATGGGCGCCGTGACGGCGAAGCCCCTGGCACCACCGACGAGTACCAAAGGTGCGGAGAGCGCGGCGCGATGCGTTTGTCTGGCACGCGTGAAAGCCTCATACCCCTCGCGATGCGTGCTGATGTCGAAACCGATAAGAGAACGGTTGGGCTCGACCGGATAGGCCCATCGCACCTTCGCGGAGGCATCCACGGCGGCGATCCGAAGACAGCAAGAATTGAAGCTGAGCGTGGACGCAGCGAACTGGTTGAACTCGGCTTCCGTGACCTCGGTGGAGTTCTCCCAGAAGTTCGCCATCTGCTGCATGCCGACGATGTGGCGCTGGAGCGCGGCGTCGACGCTGCCGGTAAGGCCACGCCCCGTCATCTGGGCTTCAAGGCCCAGATCCTGTTGCCGCTTGCGGCTCTGGTCGCGATCGATCCATGCGATCGCGCACAGGCCGAGCGCCGTCACCAAAAGGCCCGCAGCGATGGACCGGAATCCTACAACCATGAAACCTCCGCCAGATCGCATGGCGAACCTAGGGCCGGCCCGACGGGAAGTCCAATTTTTGGGGGCCAACTTTGCCACCCGCCCGAGAACCGGCCTTACACTCTCGCGATGGACGCCATGCCGCTCGCGATGGTCCTCGTCCGGCTCACGGCCGCGGTTCTCATCGGAGGCGCCATCGGGCTCGACCGCGAGCTCCGCCACAAGCCGGCCGGATTTCGTACACACGCGCTCGTCGCTCTCGGGTCGGCGGCGCTGACGTTGACGAGCCTCCAGCTCGTGGGCCCCGGCGATCCGAGCGGCGTGCTCCGCGTCGTACAGGGAATCATCACCGGGATCGGGTTCCTGGGTGCGGGCGTCATTCTTCACCCCGCGAATCAGGGAAACGTTCTCGGCTTGACGACCGCGGCGAGCATCTGGGTCGTCGCCGGATTAGGCATCGGCTGCGGCGCGGGATTGTGGAGTAGCACGCTCTCGGCGTGGGGGCTGACCCTGCTGGTGCTCGGCCTCGGTGGTCGCGTCGAGCAGCTCGTCAGCCGGCACCTTGTTGCGCGTTCCGAGGCGGAACGTGGAAAGGAGACCCAATGAAGAAGAGTGCACCGTTCATTACGAGTCTGGCTCTGATCGGCTTCACGGTTCTTGGCGCGGGCTCTGCTTCGGCCGCCGACGTTCCCAACGGCTGCAAGGGACTGCCTTCGCACGCGGAATTGCGCAGCAAGCTCAAGGCGGCGCAGGGTCAGCCCAACGGCGGCTTCGGCCTGGAGATGTGGGCGACGGTCGTCAATCGCGACGGCGAGGTCTGCGCGGTGGCCTTCACCGGAATCAGCCGCGGCGACCAGTGGCCGGGCAGCCGCGTCATCTCAGCCCAGAAGGCCAACACGGCCAACGCCTTCAGTCTGCCGGGCCTCGCGTTGTCGACCGCGAACCTCTATTCGGCCGTCCAACCCGGCGGCAGCCTGTTCGGGCTTCAGGAAAGCAATCCCGTGAGCACCGACGTCGCATACGGCGGGAAGGCCGTGAACTACGGGCAAGCGAACGACCCCATGGTGGGTGGACGCATCGGCGGGGTGAACGTGTTCGGTGGCGGGCTCGGGCTCTACAACGCCGATCACCAGTTGATCGGCGGCATCGGCGTCAGCGGCGATTCCTCGTGCGCGGATCACAACATCGCCTGGCGGACGCGAAATGCTTTGAACCTGGACCACGTACCGGGCGGCGTGAGCGGCGATGCCGCTCGTCCGGACAATATCGTGTACGACATCACCGCTCAGGCGGGGCAGATGCCCGGCGTCAGCGCCGGCGGATGGGGGCACCCCGTCTGCAGCGCCGACGCGACATCCATCGCGGCAGCACTGACGCCGACCCAGCCCTGACCGATGTCGACCTTCACGGCCCCGCTCGCTTCGGAGACCGTCTCCATCGGCATCAGGGCTCGCACCGCTCGCAGCCGGTCACCTTCACTTCCCACCGCTCCATCTTGCGCCCGTTCGGCATGTCGTAGTTGAGGATCCTCGAAATCGATCCATCGTGAAGGCGAACTTCGTCTCGGGTCGTGACGACCTTGACCCTCGTCTTCGAGATCCGCTCGGTGGTGTAGAGCGCGAAGCGGATCCTCGCGCAGGGCTCCATCGTCTTGACGTCCACGGTGTACGTGTGTGTCGTGACGAGCTCCTTGCGCT
>JAYUCM010000207.1:0-1651 GCA_043740355.1 Acidobacteriota bacterium
GGTTACCTGACGGACGGCGAGAGTCTAATCCAGAATCGGGACTACGGCTGGATGATGACGTATGTCGGCAGACCGACGGCGCCAAAACGCTGCATCACCGGCTGCACCCCTGGCGCGTCGGGTTGCTCGGCCTGAAACTTGATTTTTACGTAACCGGCCAGCGCCGACTTGACGGCCGGATCCTGAAAGGTCGTCTTGTCCATCGTGAGGCAGTTCTTACACCAGGTCGCCCACATGTCGATGAGGACCGGCTTCTGCTCTCGTGCGGCCACGGCGAGACCCTGATCCAGCGAACCGTACCAGCCGGCCTTGAGCTGATCCTCCACGCTCGAGCTCACGCTCGTCGGGTCAACCGACCGGCTGTCAAATATCTGGTACGCCAGATACCCGTAATAGCCGGCAGTGGCGAGGATCACGACGCCGAACGCGTACTTCACTCGCACCATCCAGAGTCCCGGTTTCGGCAGCGCCGCGAGACCAGCGCCGGCCAGGGGCCACGGGAGCGCCATGCCGACGCCGAGTAGAAATGGCAGGGCGAGCGCGACGCTGGTACCCGTCGCGTAGAGATTGCTGGAAAACAACACGACCTGGATCACGACCGGGGCCACGCACGCGCCGGCCAGCAGCGCCGCAACCGCGCCCATCGTGAACGACAGCATGAAGGATCCACGAGCCGCGTGTCCGAGGCGGAGTCTGTTGGAGAGGCTCGAGAAATCGATCGCAAACAGGTCGAACATGGCGAGGCCCAGCACGACGAACAGGGCCGCAATCCCAAGATTGAACCACGGCGAGGCGTTGATCGCGCCGAAGGTGCTGGCGGTCACGATCACGACAAGTCCGAGGACGCCGTACACGACGGCCATGGCGAGTCCGTAGGCGCCGCCCAGGAGGAAGCCGCGCACGCGAGACCCAGCCTGAGCACCGGCGCCGATGATCGCAAGGTTGATCGGAATCATGGGTAACACGCACGGTGTCAGGTTCAGCGCCAGGCCACCGAGCAGTACGATCAGCACGATCGCGAGCGGGCCGCGGCCTTCGAACAGGCCCGCTTCCTTCACACCGTTCTCGGCGTTACGAATGAAGGTCAGAAACGCGTCAGTCCCCAGGTACCCGCCGGTCGTGCCGGCCACCGCAAAATCGTCCAATTGCGCGACCGCCGCGTCGGCGGTCGGCGCAGGAAACAGCGGAGCGAGGTCCGCCGCGGCGGCCTGCGGAAGCGGCTTCCCCTGGCGGAATGCGATCGCGCCAAGCACATCCCCGTGCTGTGGGACGACCGGGACAGCCGCGCCAACAACCCGGAACGTCCACTCCGCGTCGGCTGTTGCGGGCGGAAAGCACGTCGTGTCGTTGCACGACTGGTAGCGGAGATGGACCGGGACAGTGACCATCCCCTCTTTCACAGCGGCGCCAACCGCCAGTCGGACTCCGATCGCGAACTCCCGCTCGAATACCGCGAGCAGCTGATCCGATCCAAGCTGTGCCAGGTCAACCGAGCTCGGGAACACGACCTCCGTGGCCGCGACTCCATCCGGCGCATCGACAGTGACGACCGTCGGGATGAGCGACGGGTCGCGCGGGCTGTCCGATTGCACGTGAAACCCGTTCGGAAGCCGTACGTACAAGGCGACGCGAAGCTCGTCGCCCGGGTGCA
>JAYUCM010000208.1:0-4125 GCA_043740355.1 Acidobacteriota bacterium
GCGAGCTCGTCGGGCCAGGGCTGCGAGGCGCCCATCTCGAGCATCTTCGCGAACTTGGCGCCGGCTTTTTCGCTGCCGTAGATCGAGCATTCGTGGAGCGGTCCCTTGAAGCCCGCCTCCTTGCACAACGCGCGATGGAACTGGAACTGCAGGATCGCGGCGAGGAAGTAGCGCGAGTACGGAGTGTTGGCGGCGACGTGGTACTTGGCGCCGGGATCGAAATCGGCCTCCGAGCGCGGCGACGGCGGGACCACGCCCTGATACTTGAGCTTCAGATCCCACCACGCCTTGTTGTAGTTGGCGGGGGTGATCTCGCCCGCGAAGACCTTCCAGCGCCACTGGTCGACGAAGAGGCCGAAGGGGAGGAACGCGACCTTGTCGAGCGCCAGCTTCATCAAGTAGGGGAGCTCGCCGTCACCCGACGGCGCCTTGTCGAAGAGACCGATCTTCACGAGGTAGGCCGGCGTCGCCGATAGCGCGATCGCGTCGCCGATCCCTTCGTGGAACCCGTCGTTCGCTCCCTGCGCGAACAACGGGGGTCGCTTGTTGTACGCGCGCTGGTAGAAGTTGTGCCCCAGCTCGTGGTGGACCGTGACGAAGTCGTCGTCGTTGACCTTGATGCACATCTTCAGCCGCAGGTCGTCCTTCCAGTCGATGTCCCACGCGCTGGCGTGGCAGACCACGTCGCGGTCGCGCGGCTTGACGAACTGCGAGCGTTCCCAGAAGCTCGCGGGCAGGGGAGCGAAGCCGAGCGACTTGAAGAAACCCTCGCCGTAGCCGACCAGCTTCTTCGCGTCCACCTGCTTCGCTTCGAGCAGCTTGGTCAGGTCGTAGCCGCGATCGCCGCCGGGCGGCGCGACGAGGTCGTAGACATTTCCCCATTGCTGGGCCCAGAGATTGCCCAGGAGCTGCACGGGGATCGGCTTCCCGGGTGGAACGAGCGCGGCGCCGTACTTTTCCGCGAGACGGCGGCGCACGTAGCAATGGAGCGCCTCGTAAAGCGGCTTTACCTGGTTGAAGAGCCGGTCCATCTCCTTCGCGAAATCGGCCGGAGGCATGTCGTACCCGGAACGCCAGAGAGCGCCGAGGTCGTCGAAGCCGATCTCCCTCGCGCCCTCGTTCGCCAGCGTGACAAACCGCTCGTACTTCGGACGGATGGGCTTCGCGATCGCATGCCAGCCCTCCCACACCTCCTTGAGCTCTTTCGGGTCACGGCTGGTTGCAAGACGATCGCTGATCGCTCCGATGTCGAGGCACTCCTTCCCTTCGGGGCAGTACTTGCCCTTCCCGTAGATCCCCTCCATCTGGGCCGCGATCTCGGACAGCTCCTTGCTCTTCGCAGGGTCGGAGGGCGCGACCAACGAGAGGGAGATCGGAAGCAACGCGAACTTCCTCGCGACGTCCGCCTCGAGCTTCAACCCCTTGAAGCGCTGCGCTTCCTTGGAGAGCTTCACCGTTTCGTCGATCACCTTTTGCCGGGCCTGCGCCTGGATCAGGGCGGTGTCGTCGGTGATGAACGTCGCGTAAACCCAAGACGCGCGCTCGGCGTCGATCCACAGCGAGAGCAAACGCGACTCGGCCCGCTCGATGAACGCCTTGGCTTCGTCGGGAGTGGCCGCCGCTGCCGTGGCGCTTGCGGGGACGACGGCGGCGAAGACCAGGAGGGCGGCGAGTACGGCGATGCGATGACGGCGCATGGGTGCTCCTCGAGAGGATTCGGCGTGAAGATCGACGAGTATAAACGGAGCGCGGGTATCCTTCGCCTCGATGGAGTCAGCAAGCGCCGGCCCCGCGCCCCGCCTGGGTCTCTTCGCCACCGCGATGCTCGTCATGGGCGGCATCGTCGGGTCGGGGATCTTCATGAACCCGCACGTCGTGGCGAAGGACGCGCCGTCGTCCTTCGCGATTCTCGCCGCGTGGCTCCTGGGCGGCGCGGTCGCCCTGGCGGGAGGCTTCGTCTGGGCCGAGCTGGCCGGGCGACGGCCGGGGGTCGGCGGTCAGTACGCCTATCTGCGCGACGGCGTGCACCCGGCCGCGGGGTTCGTCTACGGCTGGTCGAACCTCCTCGTGACGCAAACCGGCGGGATGGCGGCGGTCGCCGTCACCTTCGCCCGGTACACGCACGTGCTCGTCTCCCCGCCGTGGGGCGAAGCGGCGACCGCGGTTTCCGCCCTCGCCGCCTTGACCGCGATCAACGTGTGCGGCGTGCGCGCCGGGAGCGCGGTGCAGAGCGCGTTCATGGTCCTGAAGATCGGGGCGATCGGTGGACTCGTCGCGTGCGGACTGTTCCTCGCCCCGAAAGCCGCAGCAGCCGAGGCTGTCGCGGTAGGGGATCACGGGCCGCGGGCGTTTTTCGTTGCGATGATCGCGGTGCTCTTCGCGTACGGCGGATGGGCGACCGCCACGTTCGTCTCCGGCGAGATCAAAGACTCGGGGCGCACGCTGCCGCGAGCGCTGATCCTGGGAACCGCGGGGGTCGTGGCGCTCTATTTGGGCGTCAACGCCGCGTGCCTCCACGCGCTAGGCCCGGGCGGGCTCGCGGCGTTCGACGCCCCCGCGTCGGAGGTCATGCGTCGCGCATTGGGATCGCCCGGCGCGACGGCGATCGCGGCGGCGATCGCGGTCTCGACGTTCGGGTTCCTGGCTCAGGGGATGCTCGTGTGCCCGCGCGTTTACTACGCCATGGCGCAAGACGGGCTGTTCTTCGCCGGCGTCGGCCGTCTCCACCCGCGCACGGAAGTGCCGCACGTCGCCATCGTCCTCCAGGGGGCGTTCGCGATCGCGACGGCGCTGTCGGGATCCTACGAGGAGATCCTGAGCTGGGTCGTCACCGTCGACTTCGCGTTCCTCGCGCTGACCGCGGCGACCCTCTTCGTCTTTCGCCGGCGCGACGAGGGCACGACGTCCTACTTCCGCACGCCGTGGCATCCGTGGACGACGTTCTTTTTCATCGCGGTATCGATGGCGGTCGTCGCCGCGACGTTCGTCGAGCACCCCGTGCGCTCGGTTCTCGGGTGGACCCTCGTGGCCGCGGGATTGCCGGTCTACTTTTTCTGGAAACGGAGGACGGCGTGAGCGGACATCGGACGATGGACTCCCCGTACATGCACTGGGCCAAGACCCACCAGACCGCGCGCTACACGCTCGCCCTCAGCGGAATCAAGAGCTTGACGCTGGCCGAGCTGGGGGCGTCGTGGGACGACCTCGCGTTGAACGGCGGGCCCGGGTACGGCCTCCCGGAGCTGCGTCTGGCGCTTGCCGCGAAATCCGGCGTCGAGCCCGGAAGGATCGTCCTCGCGACCGGGACCTCGGGGGCGAACCACCTCGCGTTCGCGACGCTCCTCAACCCGGGAGACGACGTGGCGATGGAACGTCCGGGCTACGAGCCGATGGAGATGCTGGTGCGCCACCTCGGCGCGACGGTGCGCTACTTCCCGCGGAGGCCCGAGAACGGCTTTCGCGTCGATCCCGCCGACGTCGCGGCCTCGGTCACCCCGTCGACGCGTCTCATCGTCCTTTCCAACCTCCACAACCCGACCTCGGTCGCGACGGACGAGGCGACGCTCCGTGCGGTCGGCGCGATCGCGGAGCGCGCGGGCGCCACGGTGGTCGTCGACGAGGCCTACATCGACGCGCTGTTCGATGCCGCCCCGCCGTCGGCTGGACGCCTCGGGGATCGCTTCGTCGTCACGACGAGCCTGACCAAGGTCTTCGGTCTGGGGGGATTGCGCTGCGGGTGGATCGTCGCCGAGCCCGCGCTCGCCCAGCGGATGTGGCAGCTGAAGAACCTCTTCGGCGTCGACGAGGTGCGTCCGGCGGGGTGTCTGGCGCTGTGCGCCCTGAGGAAGAGCGCCGAGCTCCTCGCGCGCGCGAGGCGGATCCTCGAGGCGAACCGTTCGACCTGGGAGTCGTTTCTCGGCGGACGCGATGATCTCGCCGTATTCGGCGCGTCCTCGGGAACGACCGTGTTCCCGCGCGTGCTCTCTTGCGACGCGGATGCGTTGTGCGCGCACCTACGCGAGCGTTACGAGACGTCGCTCGTCCCGGGGCGCTTCTTCGGCGCACCCGAGCACGTGCGCGTCGGCCTCTGCGGGGATCCCGAGATCTTCCGCCAGGGACTCGCCC
>JAYUCM010000209.1:0-9967 GCA_043740355.1 Acidobacteriota bacterium
CGGCATGAGCGTGCTGGTACCGAAACCGGAGCATCTCGCGGCAATGAAGATCCACGCCATGAAGAACGACCCGAGCCGCGCCTTCCAAGAAATGGCCGACATCCAGTTCTTGATGAGGCTCCCCGGGGTGGATCGGGACCAGATCCGCGGGTACTTTGAGAAGTCCGGACAAGTGGAGCGCTTCGATGAGCTCGAACGATCGCTCTGAGCCGCTCGACCTCGAGCGCGGGTTGCCGACCAGCGAGCGGGATGTCGAAGCGCTCCGGGCCTTGCGTTACCCGACAATGACCGACGCCCAGTACGTGCGCTTCCTCGCGACCCTCGCGGCGCCCGATCGCGCATCGCTCGCCGCCAAGCGCGGACCCCACGGAGAGGCCTTTTCCCTCCGCCACGCTTGACGACTCGCTTGCGATGCGATCGCTGAGCGCGCCTCGATCCGTTGCTTCGCGGGCTACGGTTTGGTCGAGCTGGCGAGGTAACGACTGACAAGACGTGCGAATTCAGCGAAGTCGTCGAGGCGGTCATTGAGCAGGCGGTGGACGATCGCGAGATCCACGTCCAGGTAGCCGTGGACTATGACGTTACGGAAGCCGGCCACGGGGCGAATACGCGCCGCGAATCCGGCCGGAAGAACCCCGAGGTCGGCAAGTTGGTCGATGGCGGTCGCGTAGTCCGGAACGTCTCGTCCCGCGCTCGCGGCAAGGTGCGTCGCGACATCGAGCACGTTCTGGGTGCATAACTGCAGGCCTCGCTCCACCACCCAGCGCTCCTCTCGATTCGACTTCAGTTCATCGACAGGACGACCTTGGTGCTTTCTCAGCGTCTGAAGCGCTTGGTCGAGGGCCAGCAGATGCCGCCTTACGACCGAAGCGTCGATCTCGCCGGGACTCATCGTCCGAAGCTCCCACCTTCGATTCGCGCCGCGTGCGCGACGTCGATCTTTCGGAGCTGGGGTACGTAGTCGCAGTATCTCGAAAGCGCCCGGCCTTCTCGCGTCGTTGTGGCCGCTGCGTCTCGTGTACACAGCCGCAACCCATCCCGTAAGACCCTGTGATACAGAAGCGGCGGGGCCTGATTGAGCACGACGGCATCCACGTCATTGTTCTGCAACAACGCAACGAGTTCGGCCGTCAGCTCTGCCGCGTAGCCGAACTGGGTATCCGTCACGCGGTCGGGGTCGACGTAGATGGCCACGTCGACGTCGCTGTGCGGCTGCCCGCCTTGCCCGGCCCGGGATCCGAAGAGGTAGGCTTCGAGGATCTCCGGCCTCGCGCCGAGACATCGCGTCAGGCTGTCGATCAGTCGCTGATGGTCTGCGAACATGTGCGCAGTATCGGCCCACCCGGAACACGGAGCAACAACGAAGCGTCCTTCATCGCGTGCCTTCCGTGAGCGGCACGGGGGCCGTGTGTTACGATCCCCGGTCGATGGCCGCAGGCGACGATCCCCTGATTCTCCACCAACGCTACCCCGAAGGGGACGAGCGCGAGACGGCGTACACGACCCGCGTCGACGATTTCGTCAACTGGGGCCGCAAGAACTCACTCTGGCCGATGCCGATGGGGCTGGCGTGCTGCGCCATCGAGCTGATGGCGACGGTCGGACCGCGTTACGATCTCGCGCGCTTCGGCGCCGAGGCGCTGCGGTTCTCGCCGCGTCAGTCCGACCTCATGGTCGTGTCGGGAACGGTGACCAAGAAGATGGCCCCGTACCTGAAGAGGGTCTACGACCAGATGCCGGTCCCACGCTGGGTGATCGCGATGGGCGCGTGTGCGTCGTCGGGAGGGATGTACCGCTCGTACGCCGTCGTTCAGGGCGTCGACGAGATCATCCCCGTCGACATCTACATCAGCGGCTGCCCGCCTCGTCCCGAGGCGCTGATCGAGGGCGTCCTCGAGATTCGGCGCAAGATCGAGCGGGGCGTCAAGAGCGCGGCCGAGCTGTCCGTCGCCGACGCTCCGTCCGTCGCCTGAGCGGAGCGTCGTGGCGGAAGCCTCCGCCGGACACCCCGAGCTCCTCCGCCTGCTGTCGGACGAGATCCGTTCACGCGGGCCCGTACCGTTCTCGCGCTTCATGGAGCTCGCGCTGCATCATCCCGAACACGGCTACTACGCCCGCGGGCCCGAGCGGCTCGGTCGCGGCGGCGATTTCTTCACGGCCAGCGACGTCGGTCCGGCGTTCGGTGCATGCCTCAGCAGGCAGCTCGTCGAGATGGACACGCTGCTCGACGGGCCGGAGCCCTTCCGGTACGTCGAGCAAGGCGCGGGGGGCGGACGGCTCGCCCGTGACATCGAAGACGCGCTCATCGCCGAGGCTCCAGGGCTGGCGCGCCGACTTGCCATGGTGCTCGTCGACAGAAGCCCAGGGATGCGCACGGCCGCCGCCGGGTTGGTTCCGGCGGCCCGCGTCGCGGCGGACGGGGAGGCGCCGCGGGGCGGGGCCGGATGCGTCGTCGCCGTCGAGCTGCTCGACGCGCTTCCGGTCCATCGCGTTCGCCGCCGGGGGGGCCTGCTCCACGAAGTGATGGTGGACCTTCGCGACGAGCGGCTCGTCGAGGTGGAGCGCGCCGCCGGAGACGACCTTCTGGCCTCGGCGGACACGTATGGAGCCGCGCCCGTTGACGGCGACGAGGCCGAGGTCTGTCTCGCCCTTGGCCCTACGCTCGCCGGCCTCGCCGCGGCGATCGATCGCGGCTTCCTTCTGATCGTCGATTACGGCCACGAGTCGCATCGCCTGTTCGGTCCGTCTCATCGCCGCGGAACGCTGTTGGCCTACCACCGCCACCGCGTGAACGAGGACTACCTCGTGCGGGTGGGCGAGCAGGACCTGACCGCGCACGTCAACCTGACCGCTCTTCGCGCCGAGGCGGATGCGCTCGGGCTCCGCACGGCCGGCATCACGACCCAGGACCGTTTCCTGATCGGGAACGGCATCCTCGACGATCTCGACGCGGAAGGGCCGGGAACGCTCGCCGCGACGAAGCGCCGGCTGCAGGTGAAGCAGCTGATCCACCCGCAGGGCATGGGCACGATCTTCAAGGTCGCGGTGTTCACCAAGGGGATGGAGCCGACGCCGGCCCTGCGCGGTTTTCGCGAGCCGTAGCGTTGGCGCCCCGCGCGGCACGCCCGTATATTCGACGGGCCGCTTGCGGCTCGACGGAGATTCCACCTTTGAAGCTGCGCCCGATGATCGCCTTCGCCGCGCTCACGCTGGCCGCGGGTTGCGGTCGATCCGGCGGCGAAGGAAGGCGCAGCGCGGCGGCCCCGTCGCCTGGAGCGCGCGTCGGTATCGACCCGGTCCCCGCGGTCCATCTCTTCGAGAACCACGCCGCCTCGCTGATCGTCTGGAGGCGCGAAGCGGTTCGCGACCGGATCCTCGTGCACCTCGACGGACACGCCGACCTGGACTGGCTTCCCGACGTGACCATCGCGAGGTTCGCCGCGGCCGACTCGGACGAGCTCTCCGCCCTCGAGCAGCACCCCTACGCCGCCGACGGCGAAACCCTCAAGCGGTTCGGCAGCCGGAACTTCATCTACCCCGCGGCACGGCTGGGCCTCGTGCGCGAGCTGGTCTGGGTCGTTCCCGATGGGACGCTCCGCGATCCGCTGGCGGCCGAGGAGCTGGTCCGCCGGTTGATTCTGGGCAAGATGCAGATGATCGCGCTCGACGAGGCGCGGACGCTGCACCTCGAACGGAACACCATTCACGGGACGATCCTCGGCCTTCCGGTCACGATCTGCGAGTTGGACGACCTCCCGGCGCTCGACGAGCCCGTCCTGTTGGACGTGGATCTGAATTTCCTGACGACACGTTCCGTGATGAGCCAGGAGGTCGCCCCGCGGCCTTCCGCGACGCCCGATGCACTCGTCGACCGCCTCCGGGCGCACGGGGTCCGCACCGATCTCGCCACGATCGCGTTGTCGACGATGGGGGGCTTCGTTCCCCCCGCGTGCCGTTGGCTCGGCCCGGCCCTCCGGGCGGCGCTGCGTCGCGCGCCGGACGCCGAACGGGATCGTTGGAAGCGGCGCGCGGAGGCCGACGCCGCCGCAGCAGGCGGGCGGGAGCCGGCGGCCGTCGCCGCGTGGCGCAAGCTGGCCGGCGAGCATCCGGACGACGGCTCGCTCTGGTACACGCTCGCCCGCGCCGAGGCGGGATCCGGACGCTCCGCGGCTCCCAGCGACGCCCGCGCGAAGGCCGTCGCCGCCGACCCGATCCTTACGGACAGCGCTCTCTTCGAGGCCGACGCGCTCTGGCTGAACCGACGTTACCCCGACGCGCTCGACGGTTACCGGGACTACCGGAGCAGCCGGCCCGCCGGACCGTTCGCGGCCTACTGTCTCCATCGCGAGGCCGATTGTCTGACGCGCATCGGTCGCGTCGAGGACGCGATCGCCGCCTTGCGGAAGGTGATCGCGATCGCCCCCGGAAACGGCGACGCGCACGCGGACCTCGCGCTCCTCCTGCGGGAGGAAGGCCAGCTCGACGCCGCGATCGAGCAGTTCCTCGAGGCCCGGAAGCTGCTCCCCGATCTGGCGGCGTACGCCATGGCTCTCGGGACCACGTATGCCACGCAACACCGGTTCGACGAAGCCGTCGACGCCTTGGAGGCCGCCGTGGCGCGCCGGCCGACGTGGGGGGCGGCCCAGATCAACCTCGGGCTCCTCCTCGCGCGGATCGGACGCCCCGTCGACGCCGCACGGCACCTGAACGCCGCAGCGGTGCTCGAGCCGCGCGATCCGCGGATCGCGCGGCTCCTGACGCGGCTCAGGCGGCAGGGCATCGCGACGACCGAGGTCGCGGCCCACCCGTAGCCGGCGGGTATACTCCGCGGCATGCCGCCCGAATCCGCCGCGACGGTCGCGTCGATCACGGAGAGCTTCTTGGCGTCGGGGTTCGTCTGCGCTCCCGAGGTGGCGACGTCGCTCTTCCTTGCGGAGAACTTGGGCAAGCCGCTCCTGCTCGAGGGGCCTCCGGGAGTAGGCAAGACCGAGATCGCCAAGCTCTGGGCGGTCTACCACGGCTCCGAGCTGATACGCCTCCAATGCTACGAGGGGCTCGACGAGGCGAAGGCGCTTTACGAATGGTCGTACGGAAAACAGATGCTCTACGCTCAGCTCCTAAGGGACAAGACCTCGGAGGTGCTGGCCGGCGCACCGAATCTCGACCGGGCGATCGCGATCCTGCGGGACGAGGCCGACGGCTTCTTTTCGCGCGATTTCCTCCTGCCGCGTCCGCTGTTGCAGGCGATCCTGTCGGTCGGGCCGGTCGTGCTGCTGATCGACGAGGTCGACCGCTCGGACGAGGAGTTCGAGGCGTTCCTCCTCGAGGTGCTGTCCGACCACCAGGTGTCGATCCCCGAACTCGGCACGCTCAAGGCGCGGCGCCCCCCGCGCGTCGTCCTGACGAGCAACGACACGCGCGAGCTGTCGGACGCCCTCCGCCGCCGGTGCCTCTACCTGTACGTCGACTACCCTTCGTTCGAAGACGAGCTGCGCATCGTCGAGGCGCGCGTTCCCGGCCTGTCGGTTTCGCTCACGGATCGGCTGGTCCGGTTCGCGCAGTCGCTGCGCAAAGCGGACGTCAAGAAGGCTCCCGGAATCAGCGAGGTCGTCGACTGGGCCTTGGCGCTCGTCGCGGTCGGCGCGGACGGCCTGTCGGCGCAGGTTTTGCGCAAGACCCTGGGAGCGTTGCTCAAGAACCGCGAGGACGTCGACCGCGTCCTGGCCGACCCGTCCCGCTTCCGCGGATGATCGCAGCCTTGGCGCGCTTCGTCGACGCGCTTCGCGCCGAGCGGCACGCCGTCTCGCCTTCCGAGATCGTGGACGCCGCACGCGCGCTCGACCTCGTAGGCTGGGAGCGCCGTGCCGACGTCCGCTCCGCGCTCCGCGCGACGCTCGCGAAGGACCGTGAGGCCGCCGCGGCGTTCGACCGGATCTTCGATGCCTTCTTCGCGCCGCCCACGTTTCCGGGTGAGGGGGAGGGGTCGGGGCGCGCCGGGGCGGAAGGTCGGCGCCCGCGGGGAGGCGGAGGACAGCGCGAAGCAGGCGCGCGCGCGAAGCCGAAGGAAAGCGCCAAGCCGAAGGAAAGCGCCAAGCCGAAGGAGAGCGCCAAGCCGAAGGAGAACGCCAAGCCGAAACGGAAAGCTCCGCTCGAGGCGAAGCGCGAGGGCGCCACCGTGACCGAGCTCCTCGATCGCACGCGGCGCGACGGGGAGCGGCGCCACGGGAGGCTCCGCCGTGCGAAGCTGCGCGACGTCGTGCTCGACGCCGCAGATCCCGCCCGCCGCGATCTCGCCTTGCGGATGACGACGGAAAGCGAGCGCGAGATCGCACGGGAGGTGCCGCGGATCGTGCAGGCGTTGAAGCTGCGCGTCGGCCGGCGCCTCGTGCGCTCGCGCTCCGGCCGGCCGTGGCTGAGGCGCGTGCTGCGCGACAACCTCAAAGCCGGCGGCGTTCCCTTCGTGATCCCGTACCGCGCGACTCGGCGAAGGCGTGCGCGCGTCGTCCTGCTCGTCGACGCTTCGTTCTCGGTCGCCCGCGCCGCCGGCTTGTTTCTCTTGATGGCGGCGGCGTTTCTCGACCTGGGACGCCGCGCTCGCGTCCTTGCGTTCGTGGACCGGCCGGTCGATGCAACCGAGGCCGTGCTCGACTGGGCGCGCGGGTCGCGTCGGAGCCGCCGTGCCGCCGACGCCGCCCGCGGCACGTCTCGCCGCGGCTCGCGGCCGGGCGACGGGATCCGTTCGCGCGGCGTTTCGTTCGCCGACGTGCTCGACGGGCTGCGCGATTTGAACCTCGAGGCACCCTCGGACTATGGACGGGCGTTCCACGCGCTTTCCACGTCGCGCTTGCGGCCCCGCGGGCGCGACACGGTGCTCGTCGTGCTGGGCGACGGACGTACGAACCGGTTCGACCCTCTCCCCTGGACGCTCGCCGAGCTTGCGCGCGGTTGTCGCGGCGTGCTCTGGCTCGTTCCCGAGCCGCGGTCGCGATGGGGCACCGCGGATTCGGCGCTCCCGTCCTACCTCTTGTCGGTGGATCTCGTCGTGGAGGCGACCGACCTCGCCGGTCTTGCGCGGGGCTTGGACGAGCTCGTGCGGAGGCTGTGACGTGGCCGTCCCGCCGCCGGGCACCGTCGTCGCATGGTGGGAGCACGACGCGATCGCCTTCGGCGTCGTCGTGACCGAGGACAAGCAACGCGTCGTCCTCGTCACTGCGGACGGACGCGAGGAGCGCGTCGCGGCGACGCGCGTCGTGGCCTCGCTCGCGGCGGGTCCGGCGCCCGGCCGCACTCCCGAAGGCCGCCGCGAGGCGGCGGCAGCCGCATCGGCCATGGCGGAGGCGGTCGCCGGTCGCTCCGCTGCGGTCGATGTCGCCACGCTTTGGGATCTCACCAAGGGCGAGGCGGCCGCGATCGCCGAGGAGACCCTGGCAGGTCTTGCGCTGTCCAGCGGGGACGCTCCCGCTCGCCTCGCGACGGCGCTCGCGTTGGCCAGAGACGGCGTGCGCTTCGTGCGCAAGGCTTCGGGGTGGCAGCCCCGCGGCGAGGAGGCCGTCGCCGAGATCGTCACCGAGCGCGAAAACGTTGCGCGGCGCGCCGGCGAGAAGGCGGATGTCTTCGCGGCCCTGGCAACGGCCTGGCGCGACGGCGCCTTTCGGGTGTGCGGCACCTCGGTCGAGCGCCGCGTCCTCACGTCGCTCGAAGCGCTGGCGGTCCTCGATCTCGACGCGCCGGACAAGGAGCGCGCGCTGGCCGTGGAAGCCCTCCAAGCGGCCGGAGCGCGGGGGGATCGCCCCTCCGAGGCCGCATTCCGGCTGTTGCGCCGCACGGGCCGCTTCTCATCCGACGACGAGAACCTCGCGATCGTACGCTTCGGTCTGCGCACCGCGTTTCCCGAAGAGACCCTCGTTGCGGCCGAAGCCGCAGCACGCGCGGGGTTCGATCGGACGGGGCGCCGCGACTTGACCGGAAGGGTGTCGCTGACGATCGACGACGCGTCGACGCGCGAGGTCGACGATGCGCTCTCGATCGAAGAGCGCGACAACGGCCTTGTCGAGGTCGGGATCCACATCGCCGATCCTTGCGCCTTCATCGAGGCGGGCGGCCCCGTGGACGTCGAGGCGAGCGCGCGCGGAACGACCTACTACTTCCCCGACGGGAAGCTCTTGATGATCCCACCCGTCCTCTCCGAGGGGGCCGCGAGCCTCGTCGCGGGAGAGGACAGGCCGGCGCTGAGCTTCCTGGTCGCGGTCGACGCCGAAGGCCGTGTCGCGGGCGTCGAGGTCGTCCGTTCGATCGTGCGCATCGCTTCGCGCCTCGACTACGACGAGGTCGACGCCGTGTTGCGCGCGGGTGCGGGGGCCCACGCCGACGTCCTCACCCGTCTTGCCGCCGTAGCCGAACGCCGTGAGGCGGTCCGGCGAGCCACGGGCGCGATCGCGCTTCGCGCGCCGGAGACCGAAATCCGCGTCGCGGCGGATGGGTCGCTCGCGCTGACGCGGCGCGATCCGGACACTCCCGCGCAGCGCCTCGTTTCGGAGGCGATGGTCCTGGCCGGCGAGGTGGCGGCGGCCTGGCTCGACGCGCGTCGCGTGCCGGCCATCTACCGGCGGCAGGCCGCCCCCGACGGGCGGCTTCCCGACGCCGACCCGTCGCAGCCGGACGCGGTTCACATCCGTGCGATGCGGCGCCAGCTGAAACGCGGGGAGGCCGGACTCCACCCGGCAGCGCACCACGCGCTCGGCCTCTCGGCATACACGCAGGTGACCTCGCCGCTCCGCCGCTATCAGGATCTCTCGATGCATCGGCAGATCGTGGCGGTGCTTTCCGGGCGACCGCCCGCGTACGACGCCGTTGCGATGCAAGCCTTGCTGGCCTCGACGGAACGCGCCGAGAGCGAAGGGAAGCGCGCGGAGCGCGCGATGGACCGCTACTTCATGCTGCGGTGGCTCGAGCGATCGGTGGGCGGCACCCTGACCGGGGTCGTCGTCGACGTCATGCCGCGGCCGATCGTCGTCCTCGACGAGACGCTGATCGAGCAGGCGGTGCCGTCCCTCGTCGCGGCATCGACCGGCGACCGGGTCCGTCTCAGGGTCGAGCGCGTGAACCCGCGGGCCGATCTCCTGGTGCTCCGGCCGGTTTGAGCGACGTCCATGGCGGGTGAACACCCCATAGGATCCGGCTGCTCGCCCCGCTAAGGTGCAGGTCTCGAGCGGGCGAACGCTCTTCACCAACACAAATCGAACAAGGAGGAACCCCAAGACATGCATCGGAGACCAACTCTCATGATCGTGGCCTCGGCGGCTCTGGCTCTTGCATTCTCCGCCCGGGCCCAGAACGCCGACAACACGGAGCGCAACGTCAGCGACCGTTCGAACCAGACACTGACGCCCATGGATCAAGGCAACAGCAAGGCCGACCTGGCGACGACGGCGAAGATTCGCAAGGAAATCATCGCCTCGAACCAGATGTCCGTGAACGCCCAGAACGTCAAGGTCATCACCAACGCGGGGAAGGTCACCTTGCGCGGGCCGGTCGACACGGACAAGGAAAAACGTCTCATCGGTGAGATCGCGGTGAGGTGCGCAAGCCCCGGGAACGTCGACAATCAACTGGAAGTGAAGGTCATCACCGACAACAGCGGCTTGATCGGTCAACCCACGCCGCACAACCAGCCGAAAGGAAACTGAGCCACATGTCGAAAAAGTCAGTCTTCTGCATCGCCACCTCGCGCGACCAAGCCGATGGCATCGTCGGTCAGCTCAAGAGCGCGAGCTTCTCCAACAACGACATCTCGGTGTTGTTCCCCGACAAGGATTCGACTCGTGATTTCGCGCACGAGAAGAACACGAAAGCGCCGGAGGGCGCGGTCACCGGCGCCGGCACGGGCGGCGTCATCGGTGGCGCGTTGGGATGGGTTGCCGGAATCGGCATGTTGGCCATTCCGGGCGTCGGCCCCTTCATCGCCGCG
>JAYUCM010000210.1:0-4118 GCA_043740355.1 Acidobacteriota bacterium
GAGCGCGTGCAGGTGTCCCCCAGGATCATGAAGGTCGCGGTGCCGGCGTTCCAGCACTCGTAGATGTTCGGGCAGCGCGCCTCCTGGCAGACCGTGTTCAATCGCAGCTCGGACACCATGGAGCGGAGCTGGCGGAAGCTCTCGTCGGTCCGGATGGTGATGCGCAGCCACTCCGGGCGCGGCTCGCGCCGTGCTTCGGTCATGATCGTTCTCCGCCGGCGGACGGGGAGGATAGCGCCGCGTGCGCGTCGATCGCCACCGTGGCGCCGTCCCAAACGGCCTGGTAGCCCAGCGCCGCGGCCACGCGTTCGGCCGCCGCCTTCGCCACGTCGTCCGGCGCCAGTTCTACCCCGAGACAGCGCGACAGGGAGGTCAAAGACCTCGAGCCGATCCCGCAGGGGATGACCGTCTCGAAGCCGGAAAGGTCGCGGCCTACGTTGAGCGCGAAACCGTGCGACGTGATCCACCCGGCGCCGATGCGCACGCCGATCGCCGCGAGCTTCGCATCGCCGACCCAGACCCCCGTCAATCCGGGAACGCGCGACGCGGCGACCCCGTAAGCTTCCGCCGTGGCGATGAGGCCTGCTTCGAGGTCGCGCAGGTAGCGGTGCGCATCGCGCCTGGCGCCGTCGAGCGCGACGATCGGATACCCGATCAGCTGCCCGGGCCCGTGATAGGTCACGTCCCCGCCGCGCCCCGCTTCGTGAAGCTCGATGCCCGAAGCTATGCGCAGGTCGTCCGCGATGACGACGTTTCCGGCCTTGGCGCCACGCCCCAGCGTGATCACCGGAGGATGCGTCAGGAGCAGGAGCGTGTTCCCGGCTTCGCCGCGCCTGACGAGGCCGACAAGACGCTCCTGGAGCCTCGTCGCTTCCTCGTAGGGAACGCGGCCCAGGAAGACGCAGCGGAGCGGCCTCACAGCAGCGATTCGTCGAACTCCTGCAGGCCCTTCTTGACCATCGCCAGGAATTGGTCGGCGACCGCGCCGTCGACGACGCGGTGGTCGTAAGACATCGACAGGTACATCATCGAGCGGATCGCGATGGCGTCGTCGACGACCACCGGGCGCTTCTCGATGCCGCCGATGCCCAGGATCGCCACCTGGGGTTGGCTGATGATCGGCAAGCCGTAGAGACCGCCGAAGATCCCCGGGTTCGTGATCGTGAAAGTGCCGCCTTGGACTTCCTCGGGCAGCAGCTTCTTCGCGCGCGCGCGCTCGGCCAGATCGTTGATCTTCTTGGTCATCCCCGCGATCGACAGCTCGTCGGCGTTCTTGACGACGGGAACGATCAGCCCCCAATCGAGGGCGACCGCGACGCCGATGTTCAGGTCTTTCCTGTAAACGATGTCGTTGCCTTCGACCGAGGAGTTGACGACCGCGAAGGAGCGCAGCGCGTCGCAGGCCGCTTTGACGAAGAACGGCGTCATCGTGAGCTTCGTGCCGTGGCGCTCGGCGTAAATCGGCTTATAGCTCTCTCGGATCCTGACGATCCGCGTCATGTCGACTTCGAACACGGAGTGCACGTGCGCCGACGTGCGCCGCGATTCGATCATGTGCTCGGCGATCTTTTTGCGCATGGGCGACATGGGCTGCCGCACGACGCGCGCGCCCGCGGCGAAGGTCACAGCCGGTGCGGCTGTGGCAGCCGCCGCAGCGGGTGCCGCCGCGGCTGCAGCGGGTGCGGCCTTCGCGGGGCCCTTGGCGACGAAATCCAGGATGTCCTTCTTGGTGACGCGCCCACCCGCGCCGGTGCCGGGAACGCGCTCCGGATCGATGCCGTGCTCCGCCGCGATCTTCCGTACGACCGGCGAGACGAAGGACGCTTCGCCGCGAACCGCTTCCGGCTGCTCGGCCTCGGCTTCCGCCTGCGCCTTGGGCTGCACCACGGCCGGAGCAGGGGCCGGCGCAGGCGCCGCGGCAGGCGAGGCGGCAGGCGCCGCGGCGGGCGCCGGGGCGGCGGCGACCGCCGAGCCCGCCGCGACGGCGGCCCCGGCGTCGGTCTCGAGGATGGCGACGACCTGGTTCACCGGAACGGTCTCGCCCGTGGCGTTCTTGATCTCGACCAGCGTCCCGGCGGCGGGCGAGGGGATTTCGGCGTCCACCTTGTCCGTCGAGATCTCGAAGAGCGGTTCGTCGCGCGAGACGGCGTCGCCGACCTGCTTCATCCAGCGGGTGATGGTTCCTTCGGCGATCGACTCGCCCATCTGCGGCATCACGACGTCCACGCGCATCGCTTCGTCTCCCCGGGGCGTTGCCCCGACTCAGATGTGGATCGCTCGACCGTGCACCGCGAGGGCCGCTTCGCCCATCGCCTCGGCGAGGGTCGGGTGTGCGTGCACCGCCTGGAACAGAGACGCGGCGGTCGCCTCCAGATTCAAAGCGGCGGTCGCTTCGGAGATCAGCTCGGTCGCGTGCGCGCCGATGATGTGCACGCCGAGCACTTGGTCGTACTTCTTTTCGGCGACGATCTTCACGAAGCCGCGCAGATCCTCGAGAATCTTCGCCTTGGCGATCGCCGAAAACGGGAACTGCCCGACGACCACGTCGTATCCGCGTTTTTTGGCCTCGTCTTCCGTCAGCCCGATCGACGCCACTTCGGGATCGCAGTAGGTGCACGACGGCACCCTGTCGTAGTCGATCGGATGCGGCTCTTTCCCGGCAGCGTCCTCGACGGCGACGATGCCCTCGTGCGAGGCGACGTGCGCCAACGCTTGCGTCTTCACGATGTCGCCGATGGCCCAGATTCCGGGCGCCGCGGTGCGCATGAAGCCGTCGACCTCGACGAACCCGCGGTCGAGCTTGACGCCAAGCGCTTCGAGCCCGAGATCTTCGGTCAGGGGGCGCCGCCCGACCGCGACCAGGAGCACCTCGGCTTCGAGCTGGACGGGTTTCCCGTCCTTGCTGGCCGTCACCGTCACCCGGTCCTTCTCGCGGACGACCTTCTCGACCTTCGTTCCCGTGTGCACGTTCAGGCCGCGTTTCTTGAACGCCCGCTCCAGCTCGGCGCCTAAGGAGGCGTCTTCGATCGGGATCAAGCGGGGGAGCAGCTCGACGATCGTCACCTTGGCCCCGAACGTCGCGAAGATCGAAGCGAACTCGACGCCCACCGCGCCCGCGCCGAGCACGATCAGCGACGCGGGGACCTTCTTGAATCCGAGCGCGTGGTCGGAGTTGATGATCTGCTTTCCGTCGAACTCGACGCCGGGCAGGCCGCGGATGACCGAGCCGGTCGCGACGATCGTGAACTTCGTTTCGAGCGTCTTCGTCGTCCCGCCGGGCTGCGCCACCGCGACCTTGCCGGGGCCGGAAAGCCGGCCCCGGCCCGGGACCAGCGTGATGCCGCCCTTCTTGAAGAGGTACTCGACCCCCTTCGTGTTCGACATGACGGCCTTGTCCTTGTACTTGTGGAGGCCTTCGATGTCGAGCTCGCCCGCCGCCATCTTGACGCCGAAACGGCCGGCGTGGCGCGAGGTCTCCAAGACTTCGGCAGCATGGAGCAGCGCCTTGGTCGGGATGCACCCCCAGTGCAAGCACGTTCCTCCTGGAAGCGGCGCCGTTTCGACGACGGCGGTCTTGAGTCCGAGCTGACCGGCACGGATCGCCGCGACGTAGCCGCCGGGACCGCTGCCGATGACGGTCAGATCGAACGTTGCGTCCGAGGGGGCCACGCTATCCGTCTCCTTGGGGAAGGGGGACCGGGACTCTAGCGCCGTCCCCGGAGGGGCGTCAAGGCAACGCTCCCGGACTCCTGAGCTCCCGAGGCGCCTCGTAGTAGCATCCTCGTTGTCCGGAGGAACTCTTGGAACTTGCCGCCGCGGTTGGAGAAGTTCGCGAGTTTCTCGATCGGGAAGGGATTCCGTTCGCCATCGTTGGGGCCTTGGCGCTGCATACGTACGGTTATTCGCGCGCGACGAACGATGTCGATCTGCTGGTCGGAAGAAACGCGCAGGACGGACTGATCGCATTCCTCGAGACGCGCGGCTTCGAAACGCTTCACCGATCCGACGGGTACTCGAACCACTTGCATGTGGATCCGGCGCTCGGGCGGCTCGACGTCATCTATGTGGACGAGGACACGCGCGGCAAGATCTTCGCCGACGCCCGGCTCGCGTCGCTT
>JAYUCM010000211.1:0-4117 GCA_043740355.1 Acidobacteriota bacterium
GGGCGGAGGCCTCTCATCCTTGAGTCCCCCGTAGGGGCGCGGGAAACGCGATTCGCGGCGGACCCGGGAGTCCTGCGATCGCCCCGTACGCGGCGACCATCGCTTCATAGGTCGCCTCGGGCGAAACGGACATGACGACCGCCGCATCGGGGCGGCCTTCGAGACGTCGCGAGACCGCTTCCGCCAGTTTGGGAAACGGCACCGTCGTGCCGTCGACCACGGCCTCCTGTTCCGACAGCACCTCGACGCGGACGGCGGCGGCGTCGTTGAAGCTCCCGTCGCGCTCGACGCTCGCGAACCTCAACCCTGGGCCGCGCGAGGCCGAGTACATCCCGGCGACCATGACGCAGGTCAGCACGAGGAGCGCGAGGTTCGCCAACGGGATCACCGGAATCTGAGGGCGCGGCAAGTGGGCGCGGCCGAGACGCATCACGCTCCTCCGGAATCGTCCGGGCGCGCGCCCAACACGATGTTGCGCACCCCCGCGTTGCGCAGGGTTTCGAGGACGTCGTCGACGACCGCGTAGCGCACCCCGGCATCGATGCGAAGCAGGAACGTACGCTCCGGATCGGTATCGACGATCCTCGACGCTTCGAAGTAGAGCGCCTCCGGACCCGAAAGGTCGTGAACCTCGCCGTTCCGTTCGGAGAATCGCCATCCGAGCTCCTCCCCGGAACTGGGGCTGAGGCGGCGGAGCACGATGAGACACGCCGCGCCGGGAGCCGCTTCGTTGAGCCCGGGCGCACGCGGCAGGATGACCGCTCCGCGATCCGGGGCAACGCTCGTCGACACGAGGAAGAAGAAGACGAGAAGGAGCGTGATGTTGGCCAGCGCGGCGACGGGTACGGCGGGTGAGAGCGGGCGCGGCTTCGGCAGGCGCATGGCTTCGGCCTAGGCCTTCGTCCCCATCCGTTCCATCTCGGAGAACGTCTCGACGACGACGCTTCCCGCCATCTCGAGCGCGCGAGACTGGGCGGCGACGCGTCCGGCGAAGAAGTTGTAGGACGGAAGGGCGATGGCGGCGACGACGAGCCCCCAGGCGGTGGTGTAGAGGGCCTGGGCGATCGCACCCGCGACGCGCGCCGGATCCGAGAGGCCGCCTACGTGAATGACGTCGAACGCGATGATCATCCCCCACACCGTCCCGAGAAAGCCGAGGATCGGCGCGAGGTTGGCCACCGTCGCGAGGAGGCCGAGCTTTCCCTCGAGCCGCGCCAGCTCGTAGAGCGCCGTGGCCTCCATCGCAGATTCGACCTCGTTGCGCGGCGCGCCGATCTTGAGGATGCCCGCCTGGAGCACGGACGAAACGGGACCTTGGCGGCGCTCGCAAAGCTCGCCCGCCTCCTTGACGCGGCCGTTCAGCAGCTCTTGCCTCACCTTCCCGAAGAAATCGCGCACGTCGAGCTGGAGCGAGCGGTACTGGACGAGCTTGTAGAACACCACCGCGACGGCGACGACGCTACACACGGTGATCGGGTGCATCATCGGTCCGCCGGCGAGATAGATCCTTCCCAGGTCACCCAACATCGCGAAAAGAGGATAACCCAAGCCCTGCGCGGGCGCCGGAGGGACCTATTCGTATCGCAGGGATTCGATCGGGTCGAGACGCGAGGCTTTCGCGGCGGGGTAGATGCCGAAGAAGAGGCCGACGGCGGAGGAGAAGCCGAACGCGAGCGCCAGCGCCCAGATCGGAACGAAGAACCCGGGCCAGTTGGGGATCAACTTCGCGGCGACCGCGCCCACGCCGATGCCCATCGCGATCCCGATGATCCCGCCGACGAGCGCCAACGTGATCGCCTCGATGACGAACTGCGCCAGGATGTGGCTCCGGCGGGCGCCGACTGCCTTGCGCACGCCGATCTCGCGCGTCCTTTCGGTCACCGAAACGAGCATGATGTTCATGATCCCGATCCCTCCGACCAGAAGGGCGATCGAGACGACGCCGGCGACGACGTACGTCACGCCGTTCGCGAATTTGGTGAACGACTTCAGGAACTCCTTCTGGGTCGAGACCTTGAAATCGCTCGGCTGGTCGGCGCGCAGGCGGTGGCGCACGCGCAGCGTGTTCTCGATCTCGTCGGCGGCCTGATCCACGATCTCAGGCGAGTGCGCGCGGACCAGAAACGCGGTGTTCTCCCCGACGTCGTGCCCCCACAGGCTGACCGCTGTGCCGTACGGGATCATCACGAATTTATCGAGCTCCTGACCCAAAAGCTGCCCCTTCGGCTCCATGACGCCGATGATGTTGCAGGTGCGCCCCTCGAGCAGCAGGTTTCGTCCGATCGGGTTCGCGGGGAGCTTGAGCTCCGTGAGCACGCCGTGGCCGATCACGCACGCGTTGGTGCGGGAGGTCTCGTCGAGCGCGCCGAAGAATCGGCCGGACTCGACGTAGTAGTTCCGCACGTCCTGGAAGACGGGCTGCACGCCGATGATCGGGTACTGCGACCGCTCCTCGCCGAACTTCACCTCGCCGAAGTGCTGCACGATCGGCGTCGCGACCGACACCGACGGGCACGTGCGCATGACGGCTTGGCCGTCCTCCCACGTGAGCACGATCTTTCCGAGCTTGTCGCCGTCCTTGCCGGGGGGTCGGAACGGCTCGACGATGATGGTGTTCGCGCCGAGGTTCTGCACCTCGTTCGTGATGACCTGCGAGAACCCCTGGACGATCGAAACGACGGCGATCACCGCGGCGGTTCCGATGACGATCCCCAAGGTCGTGAGCATCGACCTCATCTTGTTGGCCCAGATCGCCTTGAAGGCCATGAGGAGGTTTTCGATCAGCACATTCAGGCGCCGACTGCGCTGTTGCGCACGTCGCTGATGATCTTCCCGTCCCTCAGGCGCACGACGCGCGAGGCGTGCTGCGCCAGCTCGTCCTCGTGGGTGACGAGGATGATCGTGTTGCCGCCGCGATGGAGATCGTCCATGAGCGCCAGGATTTCCTCGCCGGTCTTGGAGTCGAGGTTGCCGGTCGGCTCGTCCGCGAGGAGGATCGACGGGTCGTTGACGAGGGCGCGCGCGATCGCGACGCGCTGGCGCTGCCCGCCCGACATCTCGTTCGGCCGGTGATGCTTGCGCGTCCCCAAACCCACGGCGTCGAGCGCCTTCTCGGCCCGCGCCTTCCTTTCCTTACGCGCCAGCCCCGAGTAGACGAGCGGCAGCTCGACGTTCTGCACGGCGTCGGCTCGCGGGAGCAAGTTGAACGTCTGGAAGATGAACCCGATCTCCTTGTTGCGGATCTGAGCCAGCTCGTCGTCGTTCATGGTGGCGATCTCGCGCCCCTTGAGCACGTACGAGCCGGTCGTGGGGGTGTCGAGGCATCCGATCAGGTTCATCAGGGTCGACTTGCCGGAGCCCGAGGGGCCCATGATCGCCACGTAGTCGCCGCCCTCGATCGACAGCGAGACGCCGGCGAGGGCATGGACGATCGTCTCCGCCCCCATCTCATAGGTCTTGGTGACGTCACGGATCTCAATCAACGCGCTCAATCGATTGTTACCTCCGCCTTCGCGCCGCTTTTCGTGTCCTTGGCCTCTTCGGCCTTCTTTTCTTTGACGGCGTCACCGTTCTTCAGGTCGCGCAACGCGCGGTACGGCCCCGTCACGACGGTATCGCCTTCCTTCAGCCCTTCGAGCACCGCGACCGATGTCTCGTCGCTGATCCCCGACTTCACGGCGCGGAGCTTCGCCTTGCCGCCGTCGACCACGAAGACGCACTCCTTGGTCTCGCCGGTCTTGCCGCCGTGAGACGCCTTGGTATCGGCGACCGCGGCAGGTCGGGCGTTTCCGCCCTTGGGGGTTTCCGTCTTCGCGGCCGCCGACGACGCCTCGTCGAGATCCTTCGTCGGCCGTAACATCACGGCCTGGATCGGAATCGCGATCGCATGATCGAGCCGCTCGGTCTCCACCCGCGCTTTCGCCGTCATCCCGGGCCGAAGCTGCGCATCGACGGTGTCGAGCGCGATCTTCACCTCGAAGACCTGCGTCTGCTGCCCGGCACGCTGCACCGCGGACCCGGCGATCTCGACGACCTTCCCGGTGTAAGGCTTCGCCTCGCCGACCGCGTCCACCACGACGCGTGCCGACTGGCCGAGCCGCACCTGGGTCACGCGCGT
>JAYUCM010000212.1:0-4111 GCA_043740355.1 Acidobacteriota bacterium
CCGCAACCTGGGGCGACACCGCAACCTGGGGCGACACCGCAACCTGGGGCGACACCGCAACCTGGGGCGACACCGCAACCTGGGGCGATGCCGTCATGGGGACGGGCGACTGATCGGACCGTGGGGGAGGGGCGGGCGCCACGAGACCTTCGACGGCCACCCCCTTAGAAGGCACATTGGTCCGGTGCCCCCACACCGAACCCGCCTCTCCTCTTCAGCGGCCGCACTCCGGTGCGGCCGCAATCTTGTTCGGGGTCAGCGCTTGGCACCGCGCAGGAGCCGGAGCACCTCGCGGCGCGCACGGGGAGGATCGAGGTCCAAAGTGAAGAGAGCGCGCAGACCTCGCGGTGAAATGCGACCGCGTACGACCCGCTCGTAGAGCAATCGGCCGAGCTTGCGCCCGAGTTCCCGCGCCAGCGCCCTCCTCGTTTCGCTCGAACCGCGAAGCGGCTCGAGGAGCGCGGGGGGCGGGTCCAGGGCGGTGGACGCTTCGAAGATGCGATGCGCTTCGATCCACGCGCTGCGCGTCCGCCGCTCGGACGCGGGGACCTCGCCCGATCCGGCAACGAGGTCGCTCGCCGGATCGACCAGACGGGCTCCGAGGTAGGCCAGCGCCTCGTTGTAGGCCGCGCCGTACATTCGTTCCGCAGCGTCGACACTCCCGATCTCCGGGTCGCGATGGAGGCGTCCGGAGAGCGCGACACGGAGAAACCGCGCCGCCTCCCCCGCCGCCGGCCCGGGGAGGTAGCGCACCAGGAAGAACGTGTTCGAACGCGCGTCGTAAAATGCGTCGCGCGCGACGAGCATCCCGCGGGCGTCCCGGATCTCGGCGGCTCTCCGGCCGTGTTCAGCCAAGAGCGGAGCGAGGAATCGACGCGCGTCGGGACCGCTGTAGACCTCGGGGTACGCGTCCCTCAGATCGTCGACCCAGCCGGCGCGATGTCGTACGCGGTGCCGGTCCGGGCGAATCGCCATCCAGCCGACGAGCGTGTCGATCAGGTGGTGGACCGCCGGCGTGAGATCCACGTCTTCGTCGGACGGGATCTCACCCCGCCACCGCTCGAGCACCTGGCGATAGGACTCATACCGCGCCAGGGGCGCCGTGTGAAACACGGCAAAGGCGCCCCCGTCGAAACGGACGGCCTCGGGCACCGTCTGAGAGCGAGACAGCGAGGACCAGTACACAGGCTCGGGATCTTGGAACACCGTCACCGCCTTGCGGGCGATGCCGCGGCGCGCAAGGACGCGCTCGACCTCGCGCGGCACATGGCCGCGAGCCAGGTGCGATTCACCGAACAGGACGAGCATGGCGCTTCTCGGTCGCTGCGATAAGACCGCGGCGATCCCGCGGGCGGCGTGAGCGTCGCGTCGACGCAAGCCGTCGAACCCGCCTCGCGGCGACCGATCGAGAGCGATGACGGGAATGCCCAGGGAGCGTGCGCGATCGAGGAGGTCACGAAAACCCTCCCACGGATAGCCCCACTCCTCGCGGTAGTGGATCCGGCGAAGGAATGTCCGGTCGTCGATCGATCCTTCCTGACGGCGATCGAGGATGTCCTGCTGGCGCGTGTAGACGAGCTCCACGCCGAGGACGACCGGGCGGCGCGACGCGAGAGTCTCGAGCAACTCCGCGGCGACGCGTTGACAGCCGGGATCCGCGTGGAAATCCCCGAGGTAGACCACATCGGCCGCGGCGCACGCGGCAACGAGACGGGGCGACGTCACGCGGCGATACGGCGCGGCGATCTCTCGCCTCAGGTCGCGGAAGTAGGGGTGTCGAAGGGAGCCGTCCGAGCCGAACAGGTCGCGCTTGAGGCGCCGAACCGCCGAGCGCTGTCTGGCGAGCAGCGCGCTAGCGCGCGCTCCGAGGGCCCGGGCCACGCGGGCCGTCAGCGATCGTTGCGGTTACGGTTCGCGTCGTCGCCCTGATTCGACTTGCCGGAATCGGAGTCGCCGCGCATTCCGTCCCGAAAATTACGGATCGCTTCGCCCAGGCCCCTCCCCGCGTCGGCAAGGCGGCGGCCGCCGAAGAGCACGACCGCGATGAGCGCGATGACCAAGATCTCGGTCCAGCCGATAGAACCCATGCCGTACTCCCGCGACCTCAGCGCGTCGCTTCGTTCGTCAGGATCCGCCGCACGTTCCCCTCGCGTCGCGTCAGCCGTTCGTCATCGAACTGCTCGAGCAAGGGAATCGCGTTCTTTCGGGTCGCGCCAGCCAGTTCCTTGAACGCACCGATCTCTATCGTACTCGATGTGCGGGCGAACTCGCGGAGCTTGCGTCGGAGATCCTCGAGGACCTCGCCGTGAAACAGGCGTCCGTCCCTGATCCTCACCAGCCGCCCCTCTTCGACGAGCCAATCCCTGAGTCGCGGCCCATGGGCGCCGCCCACTCCGCGCAGGACGTCCTCGACGAGCGGCGGGTCGAGCCCGGCTCGGCGGAAGGCGTCTTCGATCCTCGCCGCCCGGCTTGCGTCATAGGTCGAAAGTACCACTCGGTGACCGGCGAGTGCCAGACGCTCTCCGGCAAGGCGAACGTCGCCAACGTTTGCGAGGCCGAGCAGCAGTTCCCTGAACGCCTCGGACGGCATTTCCCGTACGAGCTGCGCGCGCAGGGCCTCGCGGGCCATCCCGGACATCAGCGGCTCGGCGGCGTGAAACGTGCGAAGGGCGGCGAGCGTGCCCTCGCGTGTCTCATGCCACACGGCCCCGGAAAACAGAAGGCCGGCCGCGCGGACGACTCTCCCGTCTGCGATGAGCGGAGCGAGCGCCGCGGCGACATCCTCGAGTGACCGTCCGAGCTCCGCTGCAAGGGCCGCGACGGGACGGCCGGCGGATCCGGCGCGCGCGATGCGCTCGATCCAAGCATCCTCAAGGCTCCCGGAAGGCTTTGTCGCGCGCAGCCGCTCGTGGCGACGTTGGAAGGGATGGGCATCGACGACGACGCCCCCGCCGATCGTGTCGACCGGAGCCGGCCGCCGCAAGATGAATCGATCGCCGGGGAGAAGGACCGTGTCTTCCGCGAGGACGAGGTCGGCCTCGAGCGCCCCCTCTGCGGGCGACGCCACGACGCGCAGTCGCGCGGCGCGCTCGCAGGTCCCCTGATGAAGGCGCACGGTCCCTCCGCGTTTGAGCGACGCGGGTGCGGTGGGCAGCAGCTCGATGAGCACACGGGCGCGCCTCGTCGTCAGAAGGGCCTGAGGTGACGTGAGCGTGGCCCCGCGAGGCGCGTCGGTGCAGTCGAGCCCCTGAATGTTCACCGCAACGCGGCGACCCGCGCGCACCTCGTTCACCTTGCGCTTGTGGACCTGAAGTCCGCGGACGCGGCCCCGCTTTCCCCCGGGCAGGATCCCGATCTCGTCGCCTTCGGCGAGAGCACCGGACACCAGCGTCCCCGTCACGACCGTCCCGAACCCCTTCTGGACGAACGATCGGTCGATCGGGAGCCGCGCCACACCCTCGACCGGCCGCTCCGGAAGCTCACGAAGGAGCCGGCGCAGCTCTTCGCGCAGCGCGTCGAATCCCTCGTGCGTCCGGGACGATACCGCAACGAGCGGAGCCCCCTCGAGAAACGTCCCCCGGAGGAGCTCGCGCAACTCGAGGGCGACGACCTGCCGCAGGTCCGGCTCGACCAGGTCGGCTTTCGACAAGACCACGATGCCGTTCCGCATCCCGAGCAGCGAGCAGATGGCGAGGTGCTCTCGCGTCTGCGGCTTAATGCCGTCGTCCGCCGCGACGACGAGGAGCACCACGTCGAGGCCGGAGACCCCGGCGACCATGTGGCGGACAAATCGCTCGTGGCCCGGCACGTCGACGAGCGAGACGACACCCTCGGGCGCAAGCTCGAAATCGGCGAAGCCGAGGTCGATTGTTATTCCGCGGCGTTGCTCTTCCTTGAGGCGGTCGGGGTGGACGCCCGTCAACGCCTCGACAAGCGCGCTTTTGCCGTGGTCGATGTGACCCGCGGTCCCGGCCACGAGGTGCCGCAACTCAGTGCTCCGCGGTGCCGCGCAGACGCGTTCTCACGATGCGCCGCAGTTCGTCGAGCTCGAACGGTTTCCGCAGCAGTCCGGCGCCGAGCCGCCGAGCGACGGCTTCGGGCTCTCGGCTGA
>JAYUCM010000213.1:0-1637 GCA_043740355.1 Acidobacteriota bacterium
GCGATGGCCGACGCGATTGTTGCGAGGCTCGACGAACGGTGACCCGGCCTTGACGCTCGATTCGCTCCCGATCGATGCGCACCTCGACACGATCCGCGAGCTGGTGCGCGCGCATCGCGCCGCCGTCGTCGTGGCGCCGCCGGGAGCCGGGAAGACGACGCGTGTGCCCCCGGCGCTTGCGGTGGACGGCCCCGTCATCGTCCTGCAGCCGCGCCGCCTCGCGGCCCGCTCGTTGGCACGGCGGATCGCGGCGGAGCGCGGGTGGACGCTCGGCGAGGAGGCGGGCTGGCACGTCCGATTCGACCGCAAGTTCTCCCCGTCCACGCGCGTGCTCGTGGCGACCGAAGGGATCTTGACCGCGCGCTTGCAGTCCGATCCGCTCCTCACGGGGTTTCGCACGATCATCGTCGACGAGTTTCACGAGCGGAGCCTTCACGCCGACCTCGCGCTGGCCTTCGTGCGACAGGCGTGGCTCGCCCGCAACGACCTGAACATCGTCGTGATGTCCGCGACGCTCGACGCGGAACCGGTAGCCGACTTCCTCGGCGGAGCGCCGGTCGTTCGCGTCATGGGGCGCCAGTTCCCCGTCGCCGTCGCCTACGCGCCCGGCGTGTCCGTCGCGGAAGCCATCCGCGCCGAGCTCGCCGGGGACGGAGGACACCTTCTCGCGTTTCTCCCGGGCGTGCCCGAGATCGGGCGATGCGCCCGGGCGCTCGCGTCCTCCTCGGGGGTGCGCGGCGCGCGCATCGTGCCCCTCTCCGGCAGGTCGTCCGCCGAAGAACAAGACGATGCCCTGGCGCCGTCCGCCACGCGCAAGGTGATCCTCGCGACGAACGTCGCGGAGACCGCCATCACCGTTCCGGGCGTGACGACGGTGGTCGACTCCGGATTACATAAGGTGCCTCGCCTCGATACAGCGCTCGGCTTGGACCGTTTGGAGACCGAGCGGATCTCCGCCGACGCCGCCGAGCAGCGCGCGGGCCGCGCCGGACGCACGGCCCCGGGGCGCGCGTTGCGGCTTTGGGACCCGCGGGACGTCTTGCGGCCGCATCGCGAGCCCGAGATTGCGCGGGTGGATCTCGCCCCGGCGCTTCTCGAGGTGCTCGCGTGGGGCGGCGATCCCTCGAACTTCGAGTGGTTCGAAGCGCCGCCGTTGGCCGCCGTCGTCGCGGCGATGGAGCTCTTGCGCCGTCTGAGTGCGGTCGATGGCGATCGACTCCTACCCCTGGGCGAGCTGCTGCGCCGCCTTCCGGTCTCGCCGCGCCTGGGGCGGGTGCTCGTCGCCGCCTCGGGCTCGCCCCTTGCCGCCGCGGCGTGCACGGTGCTCTCCGAGCGGTTCGTACCGCGGAGTCCGCTCCCTTCCGGATCGTCCGACGTCATCGCGCGCGCGGATCGCCTCGGTACGGCTCCGCCCGCGATCCGGCGGGCCGCGGCAGAAATCGAGAAGGCGGCGCGGCATGTCCTCGAAGACCGGGCATACGCTGCGCCTGCGGCCGACGCAAGGGTCGAAGGCGTCGACGAAGAGACGATCGTGCGCCACGCGCTGCTCACCGGATTTCCGGACCGCCTCGCGAGGCGGCGCGCCCCGGGGACGCCGCGCGTGCTGCTCGCATCGGGTCACGGCGGTGTGCTCGATC
>JAYUCM010000214.1:0-1633 GCA_043740355.1 Acidobacteriota bacterium
GCGGCGCGAGGTGACCGTGTTCGGGACGACGGGGGACATGCTGGCGATCCGGCAGATGAAGATGCAGACCGGCCGCTTCCTGCCGACCGGGGACCTCGACCGCAGCGCGCGCGTCTGCGTGATCGGCTCGAAGCTTGTCCAGGAGCTCTACGGGGGCGGCAACCCGCTCGGCACCGTGATCCGCGTCGGCCAGGAGCGGTTCAAGGTGATCGGCGTCCTCGCCTCGCGCGGCACTTCGCTCGGCTTCGACATGGACGAGGTCGTCGAGATCCCCGTCGGTGCGGCGCTGGCGCTCTTCAACCGGACGACGCTCTTCCGGATCCTCGTCGAGATCCGCTCGCACGAAGAGATCGACGCGGCGGCGCTGGAGGTGAAGTCGATTCTGAAGGAGCGGCACGACGGGGTCGAGGACGTGACGATCATCAAGCAGGACTCGGTCGTCAAGGCCTTCGACAAGATCCTCTCCGTCCTGACGGCCGCCCTAGCGGGGATCGCGGCGATTTCTCTCGGCGTCGCGGGGATCGGGATCATGAATGTCATGCTCGTGAGCGTGAGCGAGCGGACGAGCGAGATCGGCCTCCTCAAGGCGCTCGGCGCCGCGAAGGGGCAGATCCTCGCGGCGTTCTTCGCCGAGGCCGCGCTGCTGTCGACGTTCGGCGGAATGATCGGCGTCGCCGGGGGCTACGGCATCACGGCGCTCGCTCGTAGGTTCTGGCCGGCCCTCCCTGCGCACGCGCCCAGCTGGGCCGTGGTGGCGGCGGTCGTCGTCGCGGTCGGCATGGGCCTCGTCTTCGGCGCCCTCCCCGCGCGTCGAGCCGGGGGGCTCGATCCCGTCACGGCGCTTGCCAGGAGAGCCAATTGATGACCCCGTGGGTCGGCGCGTGAGAGCGCGCGATGTCGCACGCTTAGCCGGCGGCTCGATCGTCTTCCACCGGCTGCGCTCCTTCCTCACGATGCTCGGCATCCTGATCGGCATCAGTTCGGTCATCCTGCTGACGTCGATCGGCGAAGGAACCCGCCGCTTCGTCCTGGGCCAATTCACGCAGTTCGGAACCAACATCATGGCGATCAACCCGGGGAAGACGCAGACCAGTGGCGTGCCCGGGGCGTTCGGCGCGACGATTCGCAAGCTCACCATCGACGACGCCGAGGCGATTCGGCGTGCGCCGCAGATCGAGGCGCTCGTCCCGACGGTCGCGGGGACCGCGCGAGTGGAAGGGGGAGGGAGGGCGCGAAGCGTCCTCATCGTCGGCACGACCGCGCAGGTGCCCGAGGTGTTCAACTTCCAGGTGAGACAGGGCTCGTTCCTTCCGACCGGCGATCCCCATACGGCCTCCACCGTCACGGTGCTCGCACCGAAGCTCAAGCGCGAGTTGTTCGGGGATGCGAATGCGCTCGGCGAGCACGTCCGGATCGGGGGCCGGCGCTTCCAGGTCGTCGGCGTGATGGAGCCCAAGGGGGAGCTACTCGGATTCGATCTCGACGACCGCGCTTATATCCCGGTATCCCAGGCGCAAAGTCTGTTCAACACCGACGGGCTCTGGGAGATCGACGTCAAGTTCTCCCTCGGCGCGGACACCGCAACCGTCGCCGATTCGATACGGCGGATCTTGAAGGACCGCCACCGCGGGGA
>JAYUCM010000215.1:0-4088 GCA_043740355.1 Acidobacteriota bacterium
CCCTCGACCCGATTCAGCCACCTATGCGGCCTTCGCCTCGACGGTGGAGGCCGCGCTCGATCGCGCGGCCGCGGCGAAGCCGAATCCCGGCCGTGTCCCCGCCGTGCATCGCCTCAACCGCTTCGAATACACCAACGCCATGCGGGATCTGCTGGCGCTCGAGATCGACGGGGACTCCATGCTCCCCGACGATGAGTCGAGCTACGGCTTCGACAACAACGCGAGCGTCCTCTCGCTCTCGCCGGCGCTGCTGGAGCGCTATCTGTTGGCGGCGCGCAAGATCGGCCGCCTCGCGATCGGGGATCCGACGATGCGGCCGGCGGTCGCGACCTACAAGATGCCACTGGCCAAGGTGCAGGACTACCGCGAAAACGAAGATCTCTCGTTCGGTACACGAGGGGGCGCCGCGATTCGCCACGTCTTCCCGCTCGACGGTGAGTACGTGTTGAAAATCAGTCTGCGAAGGAACTGGAGCAGCCCGGAGATTCGCGGCATCGAGAAGCGCGAACAGATTGACGTCCGGCTGGATGGCGTTCGCGTGAAGCTGTTCGAGATTGGCGGCGAATGTGTGGGGTCGAAGGATCCCAAGTGCGTCGTTGATGGAAGCGCGACGCTTTCTACTTCAATGTACGGGCGATCGGCGGACGAGGCCCTGCAGGTTCGCTTCCCGGCCAATGCGGGGACCGGACTCGTGGGCGTCGCGTTCGTGACCAGAAACTCGACGCAGGAAGGCGTGAGTCCTGAGTATTCGCCGCCGCGCTCCTCGAGCTTTATTTCCAGCGTCGAGGGCGGGATGGCCACGGACAACATTACGATCGAGGGGCCGTTCAACGCCGTTCGGCCGAAAGACTCCACGAGCCGTCGCGAGATTTTTGTGTGCCGTCCCACGGGCGCGCAGGACGAGGAGGGTTGTGCGAGGAAGATTCTCAGCACGCTCGTGCGTCGCGCCTATCGCCGGCCGGTGACGGACCGAGACGTCGAACCGCTCCTCGGGTTGTACCGCGACGGCCGGCGGGACGGGGACTTCGAGACGGGCATCCAGCTCGCGCTCGAGGGCCTGCTGGTGTCGCCGAATTTCCTGCTTCGCGTAGAGCGGGATCCGGCCACCCTCACGGGCGGCACGCCGTATCGCATCAGCGACCTTGAACTGGCCTCCCGTCTGTCGTTTTTTCTCTGGAGCAGTCTCCCCGACGACAAGCTGCTGGACGCTGCCACGCGCGGCGAGCTCAACGATCCCAAGATGCTGGAGCAGCAGGTCCGGCGGATGCTCGCCGATCGCCGCGCGACGGCGTTGGTGCGCAATTTTACGGGCCAGTGGCTGCAGCTGCGGAACATGCGGGTGATGGAGCCGGATCCGCGGGTCTTTCCTGATTTCGACGAAAGTCTGCGCGACGCCTTCATGGCCGAGACCGAGATGTTCCTCGAGAGCCAGCTGCGTGACGATCGTCCGTTGATGGAGCTCCTGACCGCGAACTACACCTTCGTGAATGAACGGCTGGCGAAATTCTACGGCTTTCCGAATGTGTACGGCAGTCACTTCCGGCGCGTGACGTCGAGCGATCCGCACCGTCAAGGATTGCTCAGCCACGGCAGCATCCTGACGTTGACCTCGTATTCGACCCGGACCTCCCCCGTGGTGCGTGGCAAGTTCTTGCTCGACAACATCGTCGGGGCGCCGCCGCCGCCGCCGCCGCCCAATGTGCCGCCCCTGCCGGATGCCGGCAAGGGCGCCCAGGTGGCCGCTTCCATGCGCGACCGGATGGAAGCCCACCGCAAAAACCCCGTCTGCGCGGGGTGTCACGCGCGGATGGACCCGCTCGGTTTCGCCTTCGAAAACTTTGATGGCATTGGGAAGTGGCGCGCCCGCGAGGCCAATCTGCCGATCAATGCGTCCGGCACGTTCCCCAACGGCGCCAAGTTTGACGGGCCGGCGGAGTTCGTGAGCGCCTTGGTGAGTCAGCGTGAAGAATTTGTCCGTACGTTCGCAGATAAACTCCTCACGTACGCGCTCGGCCGGGGCGCTGCCTACTACGACCAGCCGGCCATTCGCAAGATTGTCCGGGAGGCGGCTCCCAGCGAGTACCGGTGGTCGTCGGTGATTCTGGGGGTCGTCAAGAGTGCCCCCTTTCAAATGCGGATGATGGGGACGGCTCCCGCCACGGTGGCAGCCCGTCCCTGATGGTGGGGAACGACCGCGACCACGCGCCACCGGTTCACCACAAGGCGTTGGCCACGGCGTATCGTGATCCCGGGGGCGATGGAGTTCAAACAGGAGTCTGAGCGATATGGGTCTCATGATTAGCACGAAGAAACATCTGTCCCGTCGCACCATCCTGCGCGGTCTGGGGGCCACCATTGCGCTGCCGCTGCTCGACGGCATGGTGCCGGCCTTCGCCGCCATGCAAAAGACGGCGGCGAAACCCGTCCGGCGCTTCGGCGCCTTCTATCTGCCCAATGGCATGAGCATGGCGAGCTGGACCCCGAAGGGCGACGGCTCGGCCTTCGCGTTCTCCGAGATCATGGAGCCGCTCACGCCGTTTCGGGACCGCCTGGTCGTCTTGAGCGGCATGTGCAGCAAGGAAGCGGATCCGCTCCCGGGCGAGGGCGACGGCGACCATTCGCGCGCCCAAGCGGGCTTCCTGACGGGCGCCCATGCGAAAAAGACCGGCAGCGGCGCCGACCTCGAAGCCGGCATCTCGCTGGATCAGATTGCCGCCAAGGAATTCGGCAAGGAGACCCAGCTGGCCTCGCTGGAGCTCGCTCTTGAGTCGTACGATCTCGTGGGCCAGTGCGAAGACGGCTATGGATGCGCCTATAGCGCCACGATTGCCTGGCGCAACGCCAAGACCCCGCTGCCGATGGAAGCCGACCCGCGCGCCGTGTTCGAGCGCCTCTTCGGCGTCAGCGACAGCACCGATCGGCAATCGCGGCTCAGCCAGATTCGGCGGGATCGCAGCATTCTCGATATGGTCACCGGCCAGCTCGGCGACCTCGAGAAAGTCCTGGGTCCGGGGGATCGCACCAGGCTCGCGGAGTACGTCGACTCCATCCGCGATGTCGAGCGGCGGATCCAGATCGCGGAGCAGCAGAGCGACCGGGAGCTGCCGACGATCCACCAGCCGGCCGGCGTGCCCGAGAGTTTTGAAGCGTACGCGAAGATCATGTACGACTTGCTCGCGCTGTCGTGGCAGACCGATCTGACGCGCGTCGCCACGTTCCTGTACGGCCGGGAGAAGAGCGTCCGGACGTATCCGGAGATTGGCGTGCCCGAGTCGCACCATCCGATCTCGCATCACCAGAAACGGGCCGACCATCTGGAGAAGCTGGCGAAGATCAACACGTATCACGTGAAGATGTTCGCGTATTTCCTGGAGAAACTCCGGTCCACCTCCGACGGCGATGGCACGCTGCTGGACCATGCCCTCCTCGTGTACGGCGCCGGCATGAGCGACAGCGACACGCACTTCCATCACAATCTGCCGGTGATGTTGGCGGGCGGGGGGACCGGTCAGATCAAGGGGGGCCGCCATCTGCGGTTCACGAACGAACCACCGCTGGCGAACCTCCACCTGACCCTGCTCGACAAGCTGGGGCTTCCCGCCGACCGTCTCGGCGACAGCGATGGACGGGTGAGAGAACTCTCCGAGGTTTGATACGGGTTCAATGCCTTTTCTCTCTCGTTCCTGAATCAATACGGATATCTTCGCAGGCTAGACACCACGTGACGAGGAAGTCCAGCAGCTAACGAACGTTCCAAACGTTGGAAGGGATTTCTCAAATGGCCCGTCAATCTCTCATCTTGATGAGTATCTTGGCAACGGTCTGCTCGCTGGCGACTGGACCAGTCGCCGCGCAGACGCCCGCGGCGGCGACGAAACCGAACGGCACGCCGACAAAGGCCTACGTGCAGCCAAAAACGCCGGACGGCCAGCCGGACATCTCGGGCTATTGGACGAACGCCACATATGTCCCACTCGAGCGGCCCAAGGGCGTCACGAAGGAGTTCTACACGCCCGAAGAGATGGCCAAAATCGAGCGGGATGCCGCGCTCCGCGAAAGCGAACAGACGGTGCCCGGCACGCCGCGCG
>JAYUCM010000216.1:0-1620 GCA_043740355.1 Acidobacteriota bacterium
CACGCGGAACTGCTCGTACACCTTCGCCCACACCACGACGTTGACGAAGCCGGCCTCGTCCTCGAGCGTGAGGAAGACGACGCCGGAGGCGGTGCCGGGGCGTTGGCGGCAGATGACGAGCCCCGCGTAGTGCGTGCGCCGGCCGTCGGGCATCTGACGCACCTCGCCCGCGTCGGGGAGGCGCTTCGCGCGCATCGCGGCGCGCAAGGGTTCCAGCGGGTGCCCCGTCGCCGAGAGGTTCATCGTCGCGTAGTCCCAGCCGATCGACTCGTAGACGTCGAGGTCGGCGAAAGCTGCAGGAGCTTCGTGAGCGTCGAGATCGAAACGCGGGGCTGAGGACGAAGACGGGGACACTTCCCTTTTTTCCGACAAGCTCCCCGGATACCGCTTGTCGGAAAAATAGGGAAGTGTCCCCGTCTTCGCTCTCAACGCGGAGCTTCGCTTCGCCGTCCACAGTGCCCCGCGGCGGTTCTTCTCGAACGGCGCGAAGGCTCCCGACGTCGCGAGACGTGCGGTCGCGCCGTCGTCGAGCTTCGCGCGCCGCACGACGTCGTCGATCGACGCGAATGCCCGCTCGCTACGCGCTTCGAGGACGCGCCGCGCCGTCGCTTCGGGCAACCCTTTGACGTAACGAAGACCGATTCGAACTGGAGATAGCGGAAAAGGGGACTGTTCCCTATTTTTCTGAAAAGCGGTATCCGGGGAGCTTTTCAGAAAAAAGGGAACAGTCCCCTCTTCTATCTCGCAGTCCCAGTCGCTGACCGTGACATCCACCGGCAGGATCGTTAGCCCGTGGCGTTTGGCATCGTCAATGATGGTCGACGACGTGTAGAAACCCATGGGTTGGGCATTCAAGAGCGAGCAGGTGAACACGTCGAGGTGGTGCCGGCGCATCCACGCGGTCGCGTAGGCGATCAGCGCGAAGCTGGCGGCGTGGCTCTCGGGGAAGCCATACTCGCCGAAGCCGCGGATCTGCTCGAAGACACGCTGCGCGAACTCGACCTCGATCCCCTTCGCGGTCATGCGCGACACGAGGCGCTCGCGGTGCCGCTCGATCCGCCCGGTCTTCCGCCAGGCGGCCATGTCGCGGCGCAGCTGGTCGGCCTCGCCGGGGGTGTAGTCGGCGGCGACCATCGCGAGGCGGATCACCTGCTCCTGGAAGAGCGGCACGCCGAGCGTCTTCGCGAGCACGGGTTCGAGGCACGCGTGCGGGTAGACGACGGGCTCTTCACCCGCACGCCGCTTCAAGTAAGGATGGACCATGCCGCCGGTGATCGGGCCCGGGCGCACGATCGACACCTCGATGACCAGGTCGTAGTAGTCGCGCGGGCGAAGGCGCGGCAGCATCGCCATCTGTGCGCGGCTTTCGATCTGGAAGACGCCCACGGTGTCCCCGGCGCAGATCATGTCGTAGGTCACCGGGTCTTCCTTGGGGATCGTCGCGAGCGCGAGGTCGAGTGCCCTGTGCTTGCGCAGCAGGTCGAAGCCCTTGTGGAGCTGGTTCAACGCGCCCAAGCCCAGGAGGTCGACCTTGAAGAGCCCCAGCTCTTCGATCATGTCCTTGTCCCACTGGATCACCGTGCGGTCGGGCATCGAGCCGTTCTCGATCGGGACGATCGT
>JAYUCM010000217.1:0-4057 GCA_043740355.1 Acidobacteriota bacterium
CGGCAGGGCGAGGTACGGAACGCGCGCCTCGAGCGAGAACGCCATCGACGCGCGGTCGACCTTCTGGAGCAGGTTGTGAGGCAGCCATTCGGAGAGGTCGGCGCGCAGGCGCGCCGAGAGCGCGTCCGCGTTCCCCTCGAAGTAGGGCGAAAACGAGGCGTCCGCGTCGCGCGCGAATTCGCGGACGATGTCGTCGTCGAAGAGCGCCGCCGCCAGCGACCGCGCGATCGTCTGCGACCACTCGAGGTGGTTGCGGACGGGGTCGCGCGTGCCGAGCGCCTCCAAGGCCTGGCCGACTCGGGCGGGAATCACACCGAGCCGGCGGCCGGCACGCGCCAGCGGTGCGAGACCGGGAAGGGCGCGCATCCAACCGAGACGCTGCTGGAAGAGGTGCCTCCGGTAGCCGCCAAACAGCTCGTCCGCTCCCTCGCCCGAGAGCGCGACGGTGACCTCCGTGCGGGCAAATCGCGAGAGGAGCCAGGTGGGGAGCAGTGCGGGATCGAGGACCGGCTCCTCGAGATGCGCGATCGCCACGGGGAGCAGCCGCGCAACGTCATCCGCGTGAACCACCAGCTCGTGATGGTCCGTCCCGAGCGCCCGGCTCGCGAGACTCGCGAAACGGCGCTCGTCGTGCTCGGGCGCGCCCGCGAACCCGACCGAAAACGACTGCACGCGCCCGGGAGCTACCGCCGCAAGAAGCGCCGCGATCCCGCTGGAGTCGAGCCCTCCCGAGAGGAACACGCCCAACGGGACGTCCGCAACCGATTGCGCTCGCACGGCGTCTTGCAGGAGGTCCCGAAGCGTCGTCGCCAGCTCGTCGAGCGTCGCGCTGCCCGGGAGCGCGAGCGGCGGGAACTCGAACCAGCGCGAGGTCCGCGCGACCCCGTCCCGGACGTGGAGCGCGTGCCCCGGCAGGAGCTTCACGACTTCGCGAAAGACCGTCTTGTCGCCGGGAACGTATTGCAATGCGACGAGGTCGACGAGTCTCGCCGGATCGATCGCGGGCCGTGGCGCGGGGTAGCGAAGAAGCGCCGCCATCTCGGAGGCGAACACGATGCGGCCTCGGGTATTCCGCAGGTACAGCGGCTTGATCCCCAGCGCGTCGCGCGCGATGAACGTCTCGCGCCGGGCTCGATCGACGATACAGAACGCGAACATCCCGTCCAGCGCGTGCACCATCTCGGGGCCACGGTCCTCCCACAGATGGACGAGAACCTCCGTGTCGGAGCGCGTCGTGAAGCGGTGTCCCTTCGCGGAGAGCTCGCGCCGAAGCGCGCCGTGGTTGTAGATCTCTCCGTTGAAGACGACTTCGACGAGCCCGTCTTCGTTGCGGATCGGTTGATCGCCCGTCGTCAGGTCGATGACCCGCAACCGCCTGATCCCCGCCGTCACGCCGGGCGCCTCGATCATGCCCCACGAGTCGGGTCCGCGATGCGTCAGCGCGTCGAGCATCGCGCGCACGCCGCTCGCGTCGATCGCCGCGCCCTCGGGCTCGATCACTCCGCAGATGCCGCACATCGAGGTGGCGCTCAGGCCTCGCGCGCAAGGGCTTCGGCGGTTTCGAGCCCGTCGAGCATCGCACGCTCCATGTAGGAGTAGGTCCAGGCGCCGTAACGACCGATCGTTTTCACGCCGAGCGCCGCAAGGCGCGGCATCAGCTCCGCCAGGACCTCCTGGCGCGCGCGATCGAAGATCACGTAGCCGGGATCGATGCGGATCCAATCGCGTGCGATCACGCGATCGTCTTCCCGCAGGATCCCTTCGTTGACGAGCCCTGCTACGGCCGCCTTCTCGAGCGCGGCCGGATCCGGCCATTCGTCGCGCTTCATTCCGAACTCGACATACAGCGAGGAGGTGTCGGGCGGACAGACGCCGTCGCTCATCGCGTGCGGGAACCCCGCGCGGTAGAAGGGCACCTCCGCGTCGGGGAAGTAGATCCAGTGCGCCCCGGAGCCGACGCCCGGACGGGCGATGCCGAGGTTCAAGCAGCCAACGACCGACCAGTCGAGCCGATGCGCCAAGGCCGCGCCCTCGAACCCGCCGCCGCGAGCCATCCCGAGGAAAAGAGGAAGCGGGATCGTCGAGACCAGACGGTCGTAGGCGAGCGCCTCTCCCGTATCGAGCGTCACGGTCTTGTTCGCCAGATCCACGGCCGTGGCACGGGAATGGGTTCGAAGGGTCTTCACCCTCGCGGCGAAGGCGTTCGGGACGATCTCGATACCGCCCCGCAGCGGGTAACGGAAGGTCGCGTTGTACCCCATCCGCTCGTTCGCCACCCCCAGCGCGCCGCGTACGACCTCGGCGAGGTTGGGGCGCGGGACTGCCCAAGAGACCCAGTCGGCGGTCATCTCCCCGGGGTCGCGCCGGAACAGCTTCGCGTTGTACGGGAACATGAACGCCTCGCTGATGCCGCGTCCCAGCGCCGCGTTGGACCAATCGCGGAACGTAAGAGCGGGGTCGTCGGAGACCGGCAGCGCGAGCGCTTCGGCGGCCCCGAGGATGCAGTCCGCGACGATGCGCTTCGGAAGCCCGTGGAGGTTCGCCTGGAACGGGAACGGCAGGGTGACGCCGCGGGTCCGGATCGAGGCGTTGCGCGCAACGACCGCGAACGCGTTCGGCCAGAGTTCCTCCACGAGCTTCACCGCCCGCGGGTCGCGCAGGTGGAGGAGATGCCCCGTGTAGTCGAACACGAAGCCGTCGATCGTGCGCGATCGGCAGAGCCCTCCCGCCGTGGCTTCGGCCTCGAGGACGACATGGGGAACATCGCGGAGGAAATACCCGGTCGCGAGCCCCGCGAGGCCGCCGCCGAGAATGACGATCATAGGGACATATCGATCGTCTTGAGCCAGGCCGCGGCGCCCAGCGCGACGACGACGACCCCGGCGAGGATCCACGCGGCGACCGTGAGGGAGGACGCGCTCATGCCCAGCGCCGCCACGCCGAGCACCGCCGTCGCCGCGTACGATCCGAGGACCGTCTGCCGCGTCGTGAGCCTCCACTTCCGCAGGCGCAGCGCGACGTGGTCCGGGCTCCCCAGCATCACCGGGAGGCCGCGGCGCTTTCTGACGTACATGACGAAGAGCATGTCGAACAACGGCACGCCCAGGATCAGCGCGGGCGCGACCGCGGCCAGCCGGTTCGTCTTCGTGTAGGCGTTGTTCATCGCGGTGGCGCCCAACATCAACCCGAGGAACAGCGAGCCGCAGTCCCCCATGTAGATCTTCGCAGGCTCGAAATTGAATCGTAGGAATCCCAGGCACGCACCCGTGAGCGCGGCGAGGAACAGTGCGGCGTCGTGGTTGCCGCCGAGGTTGGCGACGATGATCAACCCCATCGAGGCGACGATCGCGGTCCCCGCGGAGAGCCCGTCCATGATGTCGATCAAGTTGAACGCATTGGCGCACGCGAGCAACCACACGATGGAAAGCGCGATGGCCAGCGGCCCCGGGAGAAACGTCAGCTTGATGTAGATCCCGGATTTGACCAGCACGAGCACGGCGACGGTTTGGCCGGCGAGCTTGGTCCAAGGTTTCAAGGATCCGAGATCGTCCACGAGGCCGATGAGAACGACGATCGAACCGGCGAGGAGCAGACCCAAGGTCTCCCGGCTGAACGGGACGGTCAGCGCGAGCGCCAAGAGGAACGCGAGGTAGATCGCGAGCCCTCCCAGGTAGGCGACCGGCTCCTTGTGGCTCTTGAGCTGACCGTCGGGTCGGTCGACGATGCCGAACCGGATGGCGGCTTCGCGAACGCGAGGGGTCAACCAGACCGCAAGCCCCGCAGCCAAGGCGCAGGTGAGGAGCTGAAGCAGCCCCCTCGTCGTCGTGCCCTCGCCGAGCGAAAACCCCACGGGCGCATCTTAACCCGGACGCGCGGACGGAACTCGAAGGCAAGAAGGCCAAAAAAAAACGGCGAGGGCCGTGAGGCCCCCGCCGTTCGCATCGATCGATGGGAATCGGCTTACTGCTGGCCGCCGTTCGGGTACTGGATGAACTGCCCGTTCTGGAAGCAGATGTCCGCGGTGAACAACGTCGTGAGGGTTCCCGCGACGCAGCCG
>JAYUCM010000218.1:0-9801 GCA_043740355.1 Acidobacteriota bacterium
CCGCCCATCACGTGGATCATGTGAAGCCCGGTCATCGTGAAGTAGATAGCCAGGAAGGTGTTCGTGCGGGGGAAGTAGCCGTGGTGGAATTTCGCCGAATACTCGAAGTACTTGACCACGAGGAAGACCGCGCCAAAAGCCACCGTCGCCGCCATGTACCAGCGGAATTTCGCGAAATTGTCGCGCTTCAGCGAAGCCCACGCCATCACCATCGTGACCGACGAGCTGATCAGCACGATCGTGTTCAACGTCGCGAGCGGGATGTTCAGGTAGTGCGAGCCGTGGGGCCACTCGACCGCTCCGACGCGCAAGAGGACGTAGGTGGCGAACAGCGCGCCGAAGAGCATGACTTCCGAGGCGAGGAACAGCCAGATGCCGATCTTGCCGTTGTTGAGGCCGGTGTCCGGCCGCGCGGCGACGGTGTAGGGGATCTCCATCTCGCTCAACTATCGGCCCTCGTGTTCTGGGGAACGTACCCCTTCGCGGCGCCGGGAACGCTGTACTCGTACGGTCCGCGGTAGACGACCGGAAGCTCCTTGAAATTACCGTGCCCGGGCGGCGAGCCGGCGGCGGACCATTCCAGGGTCGTCGCGTCCCAGTGGTTGGCCTCGGTTTTGGCCCCGTGCTTCAAGCTCCAGAAGAAGTTGATGACGAACGGGATCTGGGCGAGGGCCAAGGCCCACGCGGAGTAGGACGACATCCGGTTGTAGTGGAGCACGGGCTTCGTGAACGCGTAGGTCGCGCCCCCGTCGGCCAAGCGGCGCGACATCCCGGCGAGGCCTGTCAGGAACATCGGCATGAAGATGCCGTTCATGAATATGAGCGACGGCCAGAAATGCCACTTCCCGAGCGTCTCGCTCATCGACCGCCCCGTCGCTTTCGGGTACCAATAGTAGATCCCGGCGAAGAGCGCGAAAAGCGTTCCGGGCGCTACAACGTAGTGGAAGTGGGCGATGACGTAGTACGTGTCGTGGAGCGGGATGTCGGTGATGTTCAGCCCCAGCGGGAGCCCCGTCAGGCCTCCGATGCCGAACATCGGCAGAAACGCCAACGCGAACAGCATGGGGGTGTTGAAGCGGATCGAGCCCCCCCACAACGAGATGATGAGCGAGGTCAGGATGGCCACGGAGGGAATCGAGATGATCATCGTGGTCGTTTGGAAAAACGCCGCCATCGTCGTCCCCATGCCGGTCATGAACATGTGGTGCGCCCACACGATGAACGACATGAAGCCGAGGAAGATCAGCGAGTAGACCATCGTGAGGTAGCCGAAGAGCGGCTTCCTCGTGTTGTTCGCGATGATCTCGGCCACGATCCCCATCGCCGGCAGGATCAGGACGTAGACCTCGGGGTGCGCCAGGAACCAGAACAGGTGCTGCCAGAGGAGCGGGTTGCCGCCTCCCGAGACCTGGAGCGCCTGTCCCGAGACGACGAGTCCCGTCGGCAGGAAGAAGCTGGTCCCCGCGACGCGGTCCATGAACTGGAGTACGGCGGCCGCTTCGAGCGGCGGAAAGGCGAGCAGGAGCAGGAACGCGGTCACGAACTGGGTCCACACGAAGAAGGGGCAGCGGAAGAACGTCAGCCCCTTCGCCCGAAGCTGGATCGTCGTGGTAATGAAGTTGACGGCGCCCAGGAGCGACGATGTGATGAGGCAGACCATGCCGAGGATCCAGATCGTCTGTCCGGTTCCGGCGATGTCGGCGAGCGGCGTGTAGGAGGTCCAGCCCGACTGCGCGGCGCCGCCCGGGACGAGGAAGCTCGCGAGCATCGTGACGCCGCCCAGGAAGAAGAACCAGTAGCTGGCCATGTTGATGCGGGGGAACGACATGTCGGGCGCGCCGATCTGCAACGGGAGCACGAAATTGCCGAACCCGCCGACGGCCAACGGCACGACGCCCAGAAAGACCATGATGGTGCCGTGCATCGCTCCGAGCTCGTTGTAGAAGGTCGGGAGCATCGTCCCGCCGGGCATGCGCGCATCGCCCAACAATCGTCCCAGAAACGGAATCGGGCGCCCCGGGAAAGCGAGCTGCCAGCGCATCAGCATCATCAGCGTGAAGCCGAAGAGCAGGAACAGCAGCCCCGTGACGGCGTACTGGATCCCGATCGTCTTGTGATCGGTGGAGAAAATGTACTTCCGCCAGAACGAAAGTTCCTCGTGATGGGAGCTTGGGTCGTGGGCGACCGCGTGCGCACCCCTCCCGATCGTGGTTTCCGTGGGCCCCATCCTCACCCCCGCTTGCGAGACTCCCCGGCCGCTACTTCGCGGCGGGGGCGCTGAACTTGAAGTTGACCGACTTTGTCTCGCTCCCCGTCACCGTGACGGTCGCCTTCTGGACCCCGAGCTTCTCGTGCCACGCCTCGAGCTGGTAGGTGCCCGCGTCGAGCCCGGAGATCGTGAATTTGCCGTCGCTTGCGGTCGCCGAGAAGAACGGATGGGTGAACACACCCGCGTACGAGCTCATCCAAGGATGGACGTCGCACTTGATCATGAACATCCCCTCGGCCTGGCCGAACGACTTGGTGGATTCCTTTACGGTCGGCGGCATCGCCATGTTGAAGGGGGCGTTCACCTTCGGCAGCGCGTGCACGTTGTGCAGGATCCCGTCGGAATTCAAGACCTTGAACGGCTGTCCGACCATCAGGCCGAAGACGTGCGGCGAGTAATGGCATCCCTTCTGATCCATGACGACCGGCGCTTTCGCCGCCGGCCAGGTCTTCCCGGCCGGGAGCCCCGAAGCCACGCTGACCATGACGTTCGCCATCGTGTTGCCCGACCCCAACACGAGGACGTCGGACGGCTGCGGTGTCCCGTGCATTTTCGCGCATGCGGCGTCCGCGCCCATATCGATCGGCTTCAAGTTCGGGACCTTGCCGTCGTAAGTGACCGTACCCGTGATCGTGGCCGCCCCTGCAGCTCCGCAGGCGAATACCGCGACGACCGCATAACCCAGCAACCGCATGACGTTCTCCTTCGGATCCTCGGACCCGGGGCAAAGAGACGACTCTACACTCAGACGTTCTCGAACGACAACGATTCCGGAAGGCGGGGGTCGCCGACGGGAACCAGCGGCGAGCCCTGCATCATCCAGCTCAACGCCGCGACGAACCAGCCACCCACCGCAAGAAATGCCGCGACGTCGGGCAAACCGATCGCGAAGCCCTCCGGGTGGAGCGCAGGCATGACCAGCCAGTCGATGTCGACCGCGTGCATCGCCAACATCCACGCCGCCCCCGCCGCCAGGAGCGTGGGCTTCCGCTTGATCGTGCGCGGCATGAAGAAAAAGAACGGCACGACGAAATGGCCGGCGGCCAGGAGCAGCGACACGGCGCTCCAGGAGCCTACGAGGCGGTGCCGGAAGAAGATCGTCTCTTCGGGGATGTTCCCGTACCAGATCAGGAAGTACTGGGAGAACCCGATGTAGGCCCAAAAGACGGTGAACGCGAAGAGGAGCTTGCCGAGGTCGTGGAAGTGCTCCGAGCCCACGATGTTCGTGAGCAGCCCCGCTCGCCGGAGGGTCACCACGATCAACGTCACCAGGGCGAAGAAGCTGACAAACGACCCGGCGAACCAGTAGACGCCAAAGATCGTGGAGTACCACGCGGGGTCGAGCGACATGATCCAGTCCACCGCGGCGAAGGTCTGCGTGATCGCCAGCACGATGATCGCGGGACCGGAGAACCGGCGCAGCACGATCGAGATCGCGGTGTCCCCGGTCGCGTCCTGCCTGCGGGAGCGCCGGAGGTAAAACATCGCGATCGCGGACCAGAGGCCGAAGTAGACCAAGGCCCGTCCGACAAAAAACGACCTATTAAGATAGGGCGCCTTCCCCATGAGCACGTGATCCTTGCCTTCCGCGATGCCGTGGACCCACGGGAACAGATCCGCCATCCCGAGGAGCACCGGCACGAACAGGAGCGCGAAGAGCGGTAGCGTTCCCATCGTGTTCTCGGCCAAACGACGTACGACGATCCCCCACCCCGCTTGCGTCGCGAAGTGGATGAGGACGAAGTAGAGGGCGCCCAGGGCGAGCGACAGGAAGAACAGAAAAGCGACGAGCCACGAGAAGGCGAACTGCTTGGGGTCCCCCGCGCGCAACGCGAGCGACAAGACCAGTCCAACCGCACCGATCGAAGCGCCGATCCACGGCAGCCGGGAAAGGGCATGCCCGCGCGGGATCGTGATCTGCTCCGGATGCACTCGATCGAGAGCGACGTCGCGGCTCATGGCGCCTCCTCCACGAGCTCGACGTGGGACGCTCCCACGCCCTCGAGGAGACGCGCCGTGGCGACGGCGTCGAACTTCGGGTCGGCCGATTCGATGGAAATAAAGAACGCGTCGTCGGAGAACCGCGCGAATCGCTCTGCTCCGAACAGCGGGTGGTGGTGTCGCGGAAGCTGGCTCAAGCCCAGCATCCCGAACACGGCGGCGAGCGCTCCGCCCAGAACGCCCAGCTCGAACGTGATCGGGACGTAGGCCGGCCAGGCGAAGTGGGGCTTGCCGCTGATCGTCAACGGATAGGCCGCGCTGTGCACCCAGGTCTGGAGGGCGAAGCCGGTCGCCGCGCCGCCCAGGCCGACGACGAGGATGATCCACGGAAGGCGCGACCGCCGCATCCCCATGGCACCCTCCAGGCCGTGCACGGGAAACGGCGAGTGCGCGTCCCAGCGCGTGTACCCGGCGTCGCGCACGCGCTCGCACGCACGGTAGAGGTCGGACGGCGTGGCAAACTGGCCGAGCACCGCGAACGTGGCCATCAGTGCGCCCCCTCCTCGGCGAGACTCCCGCTTAGCGGGGTGCGCTCGGGGCGCGGGTGCGCGTGCGGGTCCGCCTGCGGCAGCACCGTCTTCACCTCGGCGGTCGCCACCATCGGGAGGAATCGCACGAACAGGCAGAACATCGTGAAGAACAGTCCGAAGCTCCCGAGCAGGCACGAAACGTCCCACACGGTCGGGCGGAAATAGCTCCACGAGGACGGCAGGAAGTCGCGGTGCAGCGACGTCACGATGATCACGAATCGCTCGAACCACATGCCGATGTTGACGAAGATCGACATCACGAAAAGGATCGGAATGCTCGTCCGCGCCTTCTTGAACCAGAAAACCTGGGGGCTGACGACGTTGCAGCTGATCATCGTCCAGTAGGCCCAAGCGTACGGCCCGGTCGCGCGGTTGATGAACGTGAACATCTCGTACGGGTTGCCGCTGTACCACGCGATGAAGAACTCCATCCCGTACGCATAGCCGACCATCGTCCCCGTGACGAGGATGATCTTCGCCATGTAGTCGAAGTGCCGCAGCGTGATGATCTCCTTCAACCCGAAAGCGCTGCGGCAGATGACCATCAGCGTGATCACCATCGCGAAGCCCGAGAAGATCGCCCCGGCGACGAAGTACGGCGGGAAGATCGTCGTGTGCCACCCCGGGATCTGCGACACGGCGAAGTCCATCGACACGATCGAGTGCACGGAAAGGACGAGCGGCGTCGCCAAGCCCGCGAGGGTCAGGTAGGCGACCTCGTAGTGCTGCCAGTGCCGGTTCGAGCCGCGCCAACCCAGCGCGAAGAAGCCGTACACCCGCTGGCGGATCGCGGTCTTGGCGCGATCGCGCATCGTGGCGAGGTCCGGGATCAGCCCGACGTACCAGAACAGGACGGAAACCGTGCCGTAAATGCTCACCGCGAAGACGTCCCAGAGGAGAGGGCTCCTGAAGTTGGGCCACATCCCCATCTGGTTCGGGATCGGGAACATGAAGTATGCGACCCAGACCCTCCCGACGTGGATTCCGGGGAAGATCAGGGCGCACATGACCGCGAAGATCGTCATCGCCTCGGCCGAGCGGTTGATCGACGTTCGCCATTTCTGCCGGAAGAGGAAGAGGATCGCCGAGATCAGCGTCCCGGCATGACCGATGCCGACCCAGAATACGAAATTCGTGATGTCCCAGGCCCAGCCGACCGGGACGTTCAACCCCCAGATGCCGATCCCCTCCCAGAACAACCAGGAGACGGCGACTCCCAGAAGGCCCAGAAGCGCCAGGGACGGGAGGAAGAAAAACCACCACGCGAGGGGCGTCTTCCCTTCGACCGGCCGCGCAACGGCCTCGGTGATCGAGTGAAAATCGTGCCCGCCCAAGATGAGGGTGGGACGGCCCGCGACCGGATCGTAACGGTCGTTCTGGTCGGTCGGCGCCATGTCCCGCCGTAGATACCATTACAAGGCGGAAACGGTCAAGAATTCAGTTCGCGGGTAGGGTTTTGCCCCATCGCAGGCGGTCGGTGCGGTTCCTAGCATGACCGCCATGCGACGACTCCGGCGCGACATCTTGCTTCTCACGCTGATGGGCGTCCCTACGCTCGCATCCGCGGCCGGCCAGGTCTCCGGCGAATTGAAACAGTGGCACGCGGTGTCGGTGACGTTCGACGGGCCGCAGTCCTCGGAAACCGCAACGCCCAACCCGTTCACCGATTACCGGCTCGATGTGACCTTCACAGGTCCTTCGGGGCAGACCTACAAGGTTCCCGGTTATTACGCCACCGACGGCAACGCGGGTGAATCCGCATCGACCGCCGGGAACAAATGGCGTGTGAAGTTCTGCCCGGACGCAGCCGGGTCGTGGCAGTACCAAGCAACGTTCGTTCAAGGGACGAAGATCGCGGCCCAACCGACCGGCGGGACCACCGCGGGGTTCTGTGACGGGGCAACGGGCAGTTTCATCGTCGCTGCGACGGACAAGCCGGCCAACGGAATCGATCTGCGGGGGAAGGGCAAGTTGGAGTATGTCAACGACCACTACCTCAGATTCCGAAACGGCAACTATTTCATCAAGTCCGGCTCCAACATCCCGGAGACATTCCTCGAATACAACGATTTTGACGGCACGCCGTTGAACCTCGACTACTCGACCCATGTTGTCGATTGGCGCAGCGGGGATCCCACATGGAGGAGCGGTAAGGGGAAGGGAATCATCGGCGCGGTGAATTACCTGTCGAGCCTCGGCGTCAATTCCATGTACTTCCTGACGATGAACGCCTACGGTGACGGCAAGAAGGCCTGGCCCTGGACCGGCGTCGACAACTACACCAACTACGATTGCTCCAAGCTCGACCAGTGGGACGTCGTGTTCTCACACATGGACAAGATGGGGATGATGCTCCATGTCGTCCTGACCGAGACGGAAAACGAGTCCTACTTCGAGATCAAGGAGCTCGGCGTCGCCGGCGGATTCGCGCCCAGCCGCAAGATCTACTATCGCGAATTGATCGCCCGGTTCGGTTATCACCTGGCGATCACCTGGAACATCGGCGAGGAAAACGGCGTGGACGACGCAGCCACATATGGCAAGGGCAATACCACGCAGCAACGAAAAGACGCGGCCGACTACCTCCGGCAGCTGGCGTACTACAAAGACAACATCACCGTGCACAACGGCGATTCGGGCAACGATGGGATCTACGCGCCCTTGCTCGGATATCCGAGCCTAACGGGACCCGAGATCCAATGGGGCCAAAACTCCGACGAGCATGGGAAGGTCCTCTACTGGCGGAACGCATCGCACGCGAACGGCCACCGGTGGGTGGTGAGCCTCGACGAACCCTGGACCTCGCAGACGACGATCGGCGAATTCCGCGTTTGGGATGTCTGGGGATCGTACATGGCCGGCGCCGCCGGGTGCGAGTTCTTCCAAACCGGCGACGCCACGTTCGACGACTTTCGCAGCAAGGAGGCGTTCTACACGATCGTCGCTCGGGCGGGAGGGTTCATCCGCGACAACGTTCCCTACACCGCCATGGACCCGGCGGATAGCCTGCTGTCCGGAGCGACCGGGTATTGCCTGGCGACAGCCGGCCAGATCTACCTCGTCTATCTGCCGGCGGGAGGCGCGGTCAGCCTCAATCTGACGGGCGTGAGCGGAACCTTTGGCGTCCGGTGGTTCGATCCCCGCAACGGCGGCGCCCTACAGACCGGCAGCGTTGCCAGCATCAGCGGGGGCTCCGTCAGATCGTTGGGCAATCCGCCGAACAATCCAGGTTTGGACTGGGCCGCGGTGGTCGGGACGTGTCCGGGCAGCCGACTGGTCTACCGCGACGCCGACGGCGACGGTTACGGCGATCCGAATTCGTCGCCGGTGAGCAGTTGCGGCGAATCGATCCCCACGGGCTACGCCGACAACTCGACCGACTGCAACGACGCGAATGCGACGGTGTACCCCGACGCGATGGAGCTCAACGACCACATCGACAACGAGTGCAGCGGCAACGCGGGCTTTGGCGTGATCGACGAGATCTCCGGAGCGAGCGGGTTTTGGACCGCGGGCGACAAGACTCTCTTCTCGTGGACTCCGCAAAGCGGCGCCGCGTCTTACGACGTTGAGCGATCGACCACGCCGGGTTTCTCGTCCGGATGCATGCCGCTCTCATCGAGCGGCGCGTTCATCATCGATACTCAGATCCCGGCCGCCGGGGTCGTGTTCCACTACCTGGTCAGGCCGTCGGCGCCGTACGTCGGGAGCTGGGGTCAACTCAGTGACGGGGTGTCGCGGGTCGGCACCTGTTTGAGCCCCTAAATACGGTCGCGGGCGTCAACTGAGTTGCCCGAGCAACGTTTCCAGGTCCGCGCCCGACGCGGGGAGGCATGGGAGGAGCAGCGACCGGCGGCTCCCGTGGGCCGCCTCTTCTCCGAAAAGAGTCCGCCACTCCGCCGCCCGGGACGCGTTGTAGTCGTCGAGAAGACCGGCGGGCGCGCCGGGACGAAGGACCCCAACGAGCCGCTGTGCAAGATCGTCCGCCTCGCGCAGGCCGACGTTCATGCTCTGGCCGCCCAAGGGTCCAGTCAGGTGCGCGGCGTCCCCCGCCATGAAGACCCGTCCCGCCCCGAACGACGTGGCCAGCTTGCGTTCGAAGAGCCCGACCGCGGTCCACTCGATGCCCGAGACGTCCCAACGGAACCACGGCGCCCAGGCCGCGAGTTGCTCCTGCAGGCGGGCCGCGTCGGCCCGATGCTCCTCGGCGTTGTCGATGGGGAAACTGAACCGGCAGCGCCCGTCCGGGAGGGGCCAGTAGCCGCAGACCCTGTCCTTCTTGACCATCAGCCGCCCCTCGCTCGGCACGTCGCCCGGCGTGGCGAATTGGAAGACCGAGTAGAGCTGTCCTCGCCCCTGGTCTGCGTAGGCGATTCCTAGCTTCCGCCGCACGAACGAATCGTAGCCATCCGCCGCCACGACGTAGCGGGCGCCGGTCTCGAGCATCTTGTCCACGACGACTTCGGTGTGCGCCACGGGATAGCCGGTCGAGACCTTGTCGAGCTTGGCGACGTTGAGCTTGACGCTCTCGTCCGATGATTCGAGGCCCTGTACGCGGTGGTCCCAGTGCACCTTGACGCCGATCTTTTCGAGCGCCGCTTCGAGAATGGCCTCGAGACTCGACTGCGGAAGGACGACGACGTGAGGGTGCGGCCCGGAAAGGCGCGCGAAGGCGAGCTCCTCGCGGCGATCGGCGCCGTCATACAAGCCGATCCGTGTCACGACTTGCCCGGCTCCCGTGCAGCTTGCTGCGAGCCCGAACTTGTCGAGAAGCCGCAGGGTCGCGGGGTGCAGCACCAGCGCGTAACTGTGCGCCGCGGTCCGCCGGCCCGTGTCGTAGACCTGGACGTCGACGCCCGCGGACTTCAGCGAAATCGCGGCCAGAAGACCCACCGGGCCCGCGCCCACCACGACCACCTCGGCTTCGCGCTTGCCGGACATCGCCTCACCTCCAGCTCGCGGGCTTCGAGTCCCGCCGAGTTGGGGTGAGAATAACCCGCC
>JAYUCM010000219.1:0-1614 GCA_043740355.1 Acidobacteriota bacterium
CCGGCAAGACGATCACCGTGCGCATGCCGTGGGCGAGCGCGGTGGCAGCTCCCGCCGGCGTACCGGGCTTCGTGCGTGGGGACGACGTCGTCCTGTTCCTCTACGGCGAAAGCGCGAGCGGGATGCGCGCCCCCGTCGGCTTGGGCCAGGGGCGGTTCCGGATCTTGACCGACAAGCAGGGTCGCAAGATGGCGATCAACGACGTCGGGAACCGCAACTTGATGCACGGAGTTTCGGCGGGCGCACGCGAGCGGCTCGCGGGTGTTCCCGGTCTGTCGCGTGATGGGAGCCTCAACCCCGAAAGTCTCATGGATGCCGCGGACAGCCTGCTCAGGGCGCATCGATGAAGGCGCTTCGCGTCGTCGTCACGTCGCTCGTCGTGATGGCCGCATGCCGCGCGGCCGTCGCGGGAGGTCCTCACGCCGTCAACGGGGCCGGTCAACCGATGGCCTGGAACACCGCGGGTGCCGTGACCTACAACCCCGAGAACGGGCCGCTCGGCCAGCTGACCAACGCCCAAGCGCGCGCGCTGCTCACGGAGGCTTTCGCGGAATGGCAGGCGGGGCCTGCGACCATCACGTTCACCGAAGGCTCGCTGCTCGGCCTGGACGTCAATGCAACGGGGATACCGTTGACGAACTCGGCCCACTATCAGAATTTCTACCGCAAGAACGGGGACGGACTCTCCCCGGTGATCTTCGACAATGACGGATCGATCATCGACGCAATCTTCGGTACGGGCGCCCGGTTCGACATCCTGGGCGTCGCGGGCCTGGACACTCCGGTCGGTGTCGGAACGACGATCACCGGGGCGAGCATCGTCATCAACGGCGCATTCTTCGACGGCATCGGCCTGCCGTCCTCGCCCGAGGATGTGTCGCTGACCGCGCTGAAGGCGGCGATGGTTCACGAGATCGGCCACTTCATCAATCTCGATCACACCGTGCTGAACCACGAGCTGGCCTTCGACGGCAACGCGGGGAACGACATCTACGTGCCGACGATGTTTCCCGTCACGGTGGACGACGAGGACGCCCTCGCCTCGACCAACCCCGACGATCAGCTCGCTGCCGAGAACCTGTATCCGCCGGGCGCTCCGGCGAACGGGTTCGCGGGAAGCGTGACGACGTCCGGCGCGGTCCCGTTCCAGGGCGCCAATGTCGTCTTCCGCAAGATCGACGATCCGCTGATGACGTCGTACTCGATCATCTCCGGCGGGCGCTACTTCCCCTGTAACCCGGGCTCCGCTTGCGATCCATGCAGTACGGTGTGCCCCCCCGACCCGGCCGTGCAAGGATCGTTCTCGGCCGACTTCTTCACCCCCGGCAGCTACAAGGTGTGCGTCGAGCAGATCGACCGGCGGTTCACGGCCCAGAGCGGAACCTTCGTGGGTCCCCTCGCCACACCCTCTCTGCTTCCGGGACCCGAGGAGTGCTTCGACTCGAGCGAGTCGGGAACCGCGGCCGACGACCCGGATGACTTTCTCGCCGTCGCCGCCGGTTCGGGTACCCCCATCAACATCGCGCTCAACGCGCTCCCGACGTCCGATGCGTTCGAGCCGAACAACACGTTTGGAACGGCGTCGGTACTGGCCGATTTGCCCACCGGTTCCGA
>JAYUCM010000220.1:0-4046 GCA_043740355.1 Acidobacteriota bacterium
TTCCGCGCGCGGTGCCTCTCGATCGAGGCCGTCATCGCGCACGCTACGATGAGGAGCCCCGACACCACCCACATCAAGCCGACGCGGTGCACGATCGACACGGAACCGGCGGCGATCCCGCCGCCGGCGAGACCTCCGATCAAGCCGCAGCCGGAGAGGAGCGGGAAGAGCAGGCGCGCGCGGCGGGAATTCCACACATCGAGCGCAAGCCCCCAGAAGTGGGGCAGGAGCATCATCGCCTGGCTGCCGGTCCAGATGTAGTAAAGGGCGGTGGTCCAATGCCGGGCATGCGGGAGCGCCGCCGAGGCGACGATGCTGCACCCGATCGCGGTGTATTGGGTGAATCGCGAGGAGCCGACGTGCGTGAGCCGGCGGGCCAATCGGCTCTCGAGCCAAACGTATCCCGCCGACGCGAAAGCGACGCCGATGTAGGCATAGGGCAGGGCCAGGGCGCCGAATTCCTCGAGGAACAGCGCGTCCCGCAGCACCTTCGCGATGGTGTACGCGCAGAGCAAGATCGCGACGAGCGTCCCCATGAGGACCAGAAGGCGCCCTTCCCGCGGCTCGAGGCCGAGCCGGCGTGCGAGTCTTTCGACGAGGCGAGGGGACGCCGTCGGCATGACGAAACTAGCTCGCTGCAGGTGCTTCGGAGAGCCGCTCGAACTGGCGGCCGATCACGACCGCGAGAACGAGCCAGACCGCGATCAGTACGACGTTCACGAGCGCGAACTGTCGCGACCCGAAGCTCAGCCACCGGGTCCCGGCGAACACGAGCCCCGCCGAAAGCACGTCTCCGAAGCGCACGAAGAAGGCGTCGTTGGCTTGCTTCGCCTTGTACGTCGCCTCGCGGCTCGTCGGGAGGTAGAGCGCGTTTCGAGTCGTATTCTGCAGCGAGTAGTCGATCGAGTTTTCCGCCAGCTTTGCCGCGCGGACGAAGGAGAGCAGGGGGATGAAAGCCATTCCTGCGTAGCCGACGAGGGCCACCGCCGGAAGGACCAGGAGCGCAACCCGAACTCCGAAAAACTTGATGACGCGCGAGACGACGAAGGCCTGGAGGACCGCCGCGAGCACATTGACCAGGGTGAAAAAGTTTCCGTAGAACTCTCCGATCACTTTACCCTCGTCGAGCCCTCCGGCGGCCGCGGCACCGTGCGCCTTCTGGTAAAGAGTCAGCACCGTCTTGCCGAGGATGTACTCGCCGGTCGTGTTCACGAGGTTGTAGAGCAGCATGAGAAGCGCGATGAGGAGAAGGTAGCGGTTCGAAAACACCAGCGCGAATCCGTTGCGCTTGCTCGCGGGCTCGCTCGGCTTCGGCACGGGGGTGCTTTTCGCGCGGGCGTCGACGACGTTGGTGAGCAGGAGACAGGCGGCAAGGAGCCCCGCGGCGCCGAGCATGAACACATGGGGGCCGTAGAGCTTGACGAGCTGACCGGTCGTGAACGAACCCACGATCGCGCCGAGCGACGCGCCGAAGCCGACGATCGCGAAGAGCCGCTTCCCTTGATCCACGGTGTAGACGTCGGTTGCCAGCGCCCAGAGCTGGGCGATCATCATGAGGCTGAAGATCCCGACCCAGATGAAGAACGGGACGCCGATCGGCACGCCGGCCAGGCTCAATCCGAAGAACGCCACCAGGCAGGCAATGAAGAACAGAGTCACGCCGTTGATCAGCTTGACGCGCGACACCCGCGAGGCGACCGCGCTGTAGAGCGGCACGAGGATGATGAGCAACCCCGCGGTCGCCGCGGCCGCGTAGCTCTTCACTTCCGCGCCGCCGTGCACGTTCAAGATGAGGGGCTCGCGGATCGTCTTCAGGAGGTAGTAGGCGGCGAGCAGGAGGAACATATTGAGCATGAGCAGGAGTGCGGTGACGCCCTCCCCCCCGCGCACGTCGCTGAAGACCCCGAGGGCGCGGTCGAGGAGGCCCTTCGTCGCCTGCGGCGTCATCGGACGGCTTCTTCGGGCTGGGTACGTCGCTGCGTTCCACATCCCGGGTGCTTGGTGATCTCGTCGCGTTTCTTTTTGAAGAGCGCCACCCAGTCTGCGACGGTGACCTCGCGGCGACCGGACGAGCCGTCGGGCATCGTTTGGTGAAGCCGCTCGATTCGGGCCGCGCGAAAGAGGTCGGCAATTTGAGCGTCGGACAGCTCCCCCAATTGCTTGGCCAGCAGTGCGCGTCCCTCCTCGCTGATGCGCGGGTTGCGCAAAGTCGAAGTACGCACGATCCACCCGATCGAAGCCAACCGAGCCTTGCAGGACCTCGGATTCCGCCAGACGGGGCGCTTCTTCCATCCCGCGTAATCGACCCGGCCGGGGCCGAACGTGGTGAATCCCCCTTTCCCGAAGACCGCCCCCAAATCGTCGACATACAGGACGGGGCGGCGGCAGGTCACGTCACCGGCAGCGCTAGTCACCAGCTCGTTGCGCGGACAAACGAGGGAATTCTGCTTGAACTTGTCGTCCGCGTTCTGCACGAACGCGTTGAGCAGCTTGAGGGCGTCGATCTCGGCCTTGGTGGCGCCGCCGAGACTCGGGTCGACCCGTTTGAGAGCCTTCCAGCTCCACCCTTGGTTTTCCCGCTCTTCGATCGGTTCGGCGTCCAGTTTTTCCTCCATCGCGGCCGGATCGAACGTGTAGGTCCCTACTTCCGCTTCCGCAGGGAGCGCGCGTATCAGCCCATCCTTGTCGAACGAGCGCTTGTTCTTTCGCTTGTTCACATACTTCCAAGGCAGCCTCGGACAGCCGCGACAGGTCACCCGAACGGGGAGCATTCTATCCGCGTAGAACCCGAGCGCCCAGAAAAGCCGCGTACCTAGAACTTCGCCATAGACTTCCTTGTAGCGATCTCCTGCGACGTACTTCACCTTGAGAATCCTTCCGTCGTCCAGGCGGCAGAGGAATTTCTCGGTCCATCCCTCGAGGACCTTCGGAACGAAATCACAGGTGATCTCCTGGTCCACCGCAAACTTCAGCTCGCCTTGCGGACCGTTGAAGAGATTCTTGGAAGAGACGTCCGTGGGCTCCCACACACGGGCGCGCCGGATGTATTCGATCCGTTCTTCCGTCGTCGGCGTGGGGAGCTTCGGGCTATCCCCCGCGTGCGCGACCGAGGGGAACAGGAGGAGCGCCCCAACGAGCGGGGCCGACAGCCGCAGAGGCGACGGTTTCCTTTTCATCAAGACGTCAGTCTATGACACACCCGCGCCCCTGGCAGGTAGAATCGCCGTGGCACTGCGGAGGTGCACAGAGGCGGCGATGAAGAAGACTGTTTTCTCGACGCTCCTTTTCTCTCTGGCGGCATCTCCGATCACCGCGCAGACGCCTGCACCTCAGGCTTCGGCCACGGTCGTGATTCATTGCGGAACGATGATCGACGGCAAGAGCGCGTCCGCGCGCAAGAACGTCACTCTGGTGGTTCAGGGCGAGCGGATCGCCGAGGTGCGCGACGGCGCACCCCCAGGAGAGCCCGCCGGGGCGACGCACATCGACCTGAGCAAGGAAACGTGTCTGCCGGGGTTCATCGACACGCACACGCACGTCCTTCTGCAAGGCGACATCACCGCCGACGACTACGACAAGCAGCTGCTGAAGCAATCGCAGGCCTACCGCACGATTCTCGGGACCCAATCGGCGCGCAAGGCGCTGGAGTACGGATTCACGACCATTCGTGATCTGGAGACGGAAGGCGCGGGTTATGCCGACGTGGACATCAAGCGGGCGATCAACGACGGCGTGATCCCCGGCCCGCGCATGGTGGTCGTGACGCGCGCCCTCGACGTGACCGGTGCGTACCCCCTGCAGGGGTACGCGCCGGAAGTCCAGGTTCCGCACGGCGTGCAGCTGGTCGACGGACCTTACGCCGCGCGACAGGCGGTGCGCGAGCAGATCAGCTACGGCGCGGACTGGATCAAGGTCTACAGCGACCGGGCCTACGCGCTGCTTCCGAACGGCGTGCTCGACGACATCCCGACGTTCACCCCGGAAGAGCTGAGCGCGATCGTCGACGAGGCCCACCGCCAGCGGCGCAAGGTCGCGTCGCACGCCAT
>JAYUCM010000221.1:0-9776 GCA_043740355.1 Acidobacteriota bacterium
TGCCAACGCCTGCTGGTACTGCTCGTACCGGACGAGCGTGCACTCGTCCTGCCGCTCACGCGTGATCGCCGCCTCGGCCGCCACGTTCTCGGCCGTCTGGAGCATGGAGTTCTTCGCCCACGGATCGTTGCCGAACGAGTCCATGACGATGTCTTCCTTGTCGCCCATGCCGCCCGGTCCTTGTGGATTGGGGAAGTAGACGTGCGCCCCGTTGCTGCACCGGTCGGCGGTCACGGCGAGCACGGTGTGCTCGCCCGAGGCGTCGACCTCGGCCGCTGCCTGGGCGATCGTGCGCGCGCCGGTCGCGCACGCTTGGGCGATCGTCGGCCCCGTGGTCGCCTCGGCGCCGATCATCGCGGCGAGCCACGGCCCTCCGTACAACTGGTGCTTCTGCAAGACGGTCATCCCGAGGGCGATAGCGTCGATGGAGCCGGTCGCGATCTTGCGATCGGCGAGCGCCTTTCTCGCCGTGTCCGCCGCCAAGGCGATCGCATTCAAGTTCGACAAGCTGCCCTGCCATTTGCAAAACGGGGTGCTCCAGTAGGCGCCGTAGGGGACGAAGCTCTTGATGAAGCGCATGGAAACCTCCGAAAGATGAGTCTAGCAGGGGCCGCCATCGGTTCCAGTTACAATCCCTCCGTGCTCCGTCACACCTATCTTCACGTGCCCGGCGTGGGCGAAAAGCGCGAGCGCGACCTGTGGCTGCGCGGCTTCACGGACTGGGAGGCGTTTCGCCGCGGGCACCCGGCGGGAGCGTGGCGCGAGCTGATCCTGACGCACCTCGACGACGCGCGGGCGGCGCGGCGGCTTCCGCGACGGGAGGCGTGGCGGCTCGCGAAAGAGTTCCCGGGGCGCACGCTCTTCCTGGACATCGAGACGACGGGGCTGTCGTTCACCGGCGACTCCGTGACGTGCGTCGGCGTGTCGGACGGAACGACGACGCGGGCTTTCGTGCGCGGCCGCGACCTGCACGGATTCCCCGAGGCGCTCGACGGCGTCGAGCTGCTCGTCACCTACAACGGTTCCTCGTTCGATCTCCCCGTCCTGCGCAGCGCGTTTCCCGGCGTGGACTTCGATCGCTTCCACCACATCGACCTGCGTTTCCCGTTGCGCCGGCTCGGCGTGACGGGCGGGCTCAAGGGCGCGGAAAGGCAGCTCGGGATCGGGCGCTCCGAGACGCTCGACGGGGTGGACGGTTTCATGGCCGTGCTCCTCTGGCGCGAGCATCGCGCGGGAAGCGCGGCGGCGCTCGACACGCTGCTGCGCTACTGTCTCGAAGACGTCGTCAATCTGAAGCCGCTCCTGGCCCTGACCTACAATCGGCTGACCGCCGGGTTGCCGTTCGCGATCGCGCCGATCGAAGACGACGCGCGCCCGCCGATCGCCTACGACGCCGATCCCGAGTTGGTGCGCGACCTGATGCAAAGGCGTGCATGGGCGTAGGGCGGTTCGCCGGAACGCTTGCGCTCGCCCTGTCGTCCGCGTGCGGCGGCCAGCCGGCGCGGGAACCCGCGACCGCGGCAACGGCCGACGCGGCGTTCCTCAATCAGGCCCCGGGGGTCGCGTACGTGGGCGGCGCAACCTGCCGCCCGTGTCACGCCGAGACTTGGTCGACGTTCTCGCACACGGGGATGGGGCGGTCTTGGTATCCGCTCACGGCGGAGCGGGCGATCGAGGACTGGACGACGCACAACGTGTTCGACGTGAAGGCGACCGGCCTGCATTACCGGATGTTCCGCCGCGACGGAAAGTTCTTCATGCGGCAATCGCTGATCGATCCGAAGGGCCGGGAAACCGCGGTCGACGAGCGCGAGCTCACGCGCGTCGTGGGCTCCGGACACCACAGCCGCACGTATCTCGTGGCGATCGGCGAGCAGCTGTTTCAGGCGCCGATGTGCTGGTACACCAAGGACGCCGTCTGGGACCTGTGCCCGGGCTACGAGCAGAACAACGACCACTTCACGCGGGAGATCGATCGGACCTGCGTTTTCTGCCACAACGCACGGATGGAGCGGTTGCCCGGAAAGCGCAACGCCTACGTCGAGCCGATTCCACAGGGCATCGACTGCGAGCGATGTCACGGCCCGGGCCGCCTCCACGTCGACCGCTGGGCGCGCGGCGAGACGCCGACGGGACAAGGGGATCCCGCGATCGTCAACCCGCGCCGGCTCACCGCAAAGCCAAGGATGCAGATCTGCTTTCAATGCCATCTCGGGGACTCGAAGTCGACCGAGCGCGTCGCGCGCATCGACGCGCCGCTCGAAGACTGGCGCCCGGGCCGGCCGATCGCCGCCGCGATGGTCCCGTTCCGCTTCTCCGAGACGACGCGCCACGAGTTCGGTCTCTCGGCGCAGGTCGATCGCATGCTTCTGTCACGGTGCTTCATCGAAAGCCAAGGACGCCTCGAGTGCGTCACCTGCCACAACCCGCACGTGACCGTCTATCGCAAGGACCGCCCGCCGGATTTTTTCACCTCGAAGTGCCTGGGCTGTCACGTGAAGGAAGCGTGCACCGCTCCGGCCTCGGCCCGCCTGGCGACTTCGCCCCCCGACGATTGCGTCCGCTGCCACATGCGCAAAGGCGAGCCCAGCGACCATCGCCACGCGGACTTCACCGACCACTGGATCCGCAAGCGCATCGACGAGCCGGAGCAGGCGCGCTCGGCCTTGGGCGTGGAGCCGTATCTCCCCGCGGAATTCGACACGCTGCTTCCGGCCGATCGGGCGTTCTACCGGGGACGCGCGGCGTCGCTGCGCGCGCACTCGGTTCCTCCCGCGGTGCAGAAAGGCCTGTGGCGCGACGCCGAGCACTCGTTCCGGGAGGCGATCGGGCTCGGGTTCGCGAAGCCCGATGCGTGGTTCTTCCTCGGGAAGGCGCTCTCGGCCCAGGGACGGCACCGTGACGCCGCGGAGGCCTATGCCGCGGCCTACGCGAAGGACCCGTCGGGGCACGACGCCGCGTTCGCGCACGGTCAGTCGCTCTTGATGCAGAAGCGGGTCGCGGACGCGGAGCGCATCTTCGAAGCCATGATTCGCGATCACCCCGAATCGGCGGCGCCGCTGGCGGAGCTGGCGCGATGCCGCGTGGAGCGGAACGACTTCGGCGGCGCGCTCGACAGCTACCGGAAAGCGCTCGAGCGCGAGCCCTGGAACGCGTCGCTCCACGAGAACGCCGCGATGGTCCTGTCGGCGCTCGATCGTCACAAGGAAGCGATCGCCGAGGCCGGGGAGGCGCTTCGCTTCGATCCCGAGAGCACGCGCGTGCGGGATTCGTACGCGACGGTCGCCGCGCGCGCGGCGCGAGCCGCGGGCGGCCGCTAGGCGCCGGGCCGGCGGATGAACGAGGTCCGGGCGATGTGGTCGCGAATCTTGTAAGTCTCCGCCTCGATGTTCTTCAGCTTCGACGCCACGGGCTCGGAAAGGTCCTTGCGCCCGAGAAGGATCTCGAGATAGCCGAGAATGGCCATCAAGGAGTTGTTCGTGTCGTGGCGCACGTCGGAGATCAGCGTGGCCATTTCGTCGGAAACGTCGCTCATGGTGTCCTCGCTGCGTCGAAGCGCATCGCCCCCGAGATGACGCGGGCGATCTCGCCGGCCATCCCCTCGCTCTCGCCGCGCGTCATGGTGAAGTGCTTCGCGCGAGCCGTGTTCCTCACCCTCTTCACGAATCCCACACCGACGGCGGCGACGGTGGCGATCAGAGGCGTGTCGTCTTCCAGAAGCTGCGCGACGCGCGTTTTGAACGCCTCCGACAGGCACTCCATCTTGCCGATCTCGTCCAACACGACGACGACGCCGGGCCCGCGCGGCGTCAGCGCGTCGAGTCCGATCGACTCGAGCCCCGCGAGGTCGACGCCGTAGGGTCCGATGCGCAAGCTCCCTCCGGTGCGCACGTGCGCCAGCGCGAACGTGCGTCCGTCGAGCGTGACGCCCTGGAATCCGACGCGGCGGCCGGATTCGCGAAGCTCTTCGGTGAAGAATCCTGTCATCGGGAAGCGCCCGCGCAGCCGCTCCACGACGCCGCGCACCGAGGTCGTCTTACCCGAGCCGGGATGCCCGGTCAGCAGGATTTTGACGTTGGTGGCGGTCGAGGCCGATATGGCAGGAGAGACAGGAATCGAACCTGCAACCCCCGGTTTTGGAGACCGGTGCTCTGCCAATTGAGCTACTCTCCTGTGCGATCTCGACCGCTCGATCCGGACGCGGCAAAGCGGCCCGAAGTGTACATGCCGGCGTCCGGCGTTTCAACGGGACCGATGTGCTCCACGCGTTCAGCCGCGGCGCCACGACCCGCGATGGCGGCGGCGCCCTTCGACCTCGTACTTGGCCTCGAAGTTGGTCAGGGGGCGGTCGATCGGAAGAGGGAACTCCGGCCCGCCGAAGCCCCCCTGCCGGACGAACGCATGGTGCGTGTCGAGCAGCGCCTCGATCACGCTCCAGTAATCGTCGTGGTCGCTGGCGACGTGCAGCCAACCGTAGGGGACGAGCGTCTTCGCCATCGCGTCCACGTTCGCGGGTTGAAGGAAGCGCCGCTTGTGATGGCGCTTCTTCGGCCACGGGTCGGGGTAGAAGACGTAATACGCCGAAACGGAACGCTCGGGAATCGCGCGGCGCACCACGTCACCCGCGTCCTCGCGGATGAAGCGCACGTTGTCGAGGCTCGCGCGTTCCGCGCGCGTCTCGACGAGCCGCAGGTACTCGTTCGACCACTCGACGCCGAGGTGCGACACCTCGGGCCGTGCCGCGGCGGCGGCGAGCAGGAAGCGTCCCTTGCCGATTCCGATCTCGACCTCGACGCGACCGTCCCGGCCGAACACGCGGCGCCAGTCGAGGCCGGAGACGGCGGTCTCCGGGTCGAGCCGGAGCGGAGAAACCGAGTGCAGACGGATCGCCATGCCACCATTGTTAGCATGCCGGCCGCGAGAGCTACCGGGAGCCCCATTTTCACGTGCCGCCTTTGTCGTCGTACGCGGCGATGAGACGTTTCGGCGCGCTCCTACGCCACGCCACTTCAAGAAGGTCGCGCTGGTCGTCGCCGCACTTGGCATCGTGCCCTCAGTATGCGCTTCGACTATCTTCGCCTTTCGCGTTGTTAGGTTGCTGGTTGCCGATATGTCCGTTTGGACATATACTGTTCGCGCGTGAGCCCAAAGGACAAACCTCTGGTGTGGTTGCACGGCGAGGTGAAGACCCCGCCGGTGTCCGCCGCGGCCCGACTCGAAGCAGGCTTCCTGCTCCGACAGTTGCAGCAGGGAGTTCGGCTCGGAATGCCGCACTCGCGTCCGATGCCTTCGATAGGCACTCGCTGTCACGAGCTGCGCATCAACGACGCGGCCGTGACGTGGCGGATTGTCTACCGTGCCGATCCGGATGCGGTGGTGATCGCCGGAGTATTCAACAAGAGAACCCAGCGGACTCCGCAATCTGTGCTTGTCAATTGCCAGCGTCGGCTTAAGGAGTATGACGATGCGTGAAAACAAACGTAAGCGCCTCGAGGCGAAGGGATGGAGGGTCGGGACAACGAAGGAGTTCCTCGACCTTACGCGGGAGGAGGAGGCGTACATCGAACTCCGCCTGAAACTCGCTGAGGGGTTGAGGCAACGCCGCGTCCGTCGACGCCTCACCCAAGTCGATTTGGCCAAGGCAGTCCAGTCGAGCCAATCCCGCGTCGCGAAAATGGAAGCCGGTGATCCTTCGGTTTCCCTGGATCTGCTCGTTCGATCGCTCATCGCTCTTGGCACCTCAAGCAAAGAGCTTGGGAAGATCATTTCGCTTTCTCGGGTCCGCCCAGCAAACTAACGTCGACGATAAGCTGCGGGACGCGCCGGCGCGGCCCGTGCCCCACACGGGGCGTGACACGCGAGTGCGTCCGCTGGAACGGGTTGTTATGCGGCGCATTGCCAGGAGCCCACCGCGACGCACGGAGCACGTGATTTCCCGATGGCGCTGCTGAGCCTCGGTAATCGCTTCGTTCGACAGCCGACCCAGTCGGTGAGTGCCAGCCAGAACACGGACTGGTCCGTTCGAAGGCCCGCAATCGTCCAGGTGAATGCGCACCGCGATCATCTGCTCGAGTACGTGAACCGGTGGTTGGACGTGGGCCACTCCTTCCTTCGACGACCACGGACCGTAGCCATCGACATCGGTTCGGCCTTGCACAGCGACCGTGAGGTCTTGATGCCAGGGCACCTTCCAGTTCGCGGTTGCATTCTTGTCGAACACGACTCCACGAACCGCAAAGGCCGCCGGACCAAGCCCTGCACGAACGAGACTAGTCACCGCCGGGTGATTGATGATGCGTGGCAAGTCAGGAAGGCGACGCAACACGTCCCGCACGCCGCCTTGCCGAGATCGGCGTCCACCGTTCTCTAGGGTATCGATTACCCGAATCAACGGATCGATGCACGCCTGTTCAATTGCCGGATCGACGATTGCGAAGCCCAGTTCGTCGAGCTGAGGTTGCAGAAGCATCGATCCCTCAGGCCGCATAACGTCGCGCATAACGCGCGGGTTAGCTGTCGTTGCCTTCACGGAGGACCTTCTCGAGTTCGTCAACCAGTAGTTCTCGCTCAGCTTGCGCTCCGGAGCGGGCCATTCTTCGTGCGAGAGGCCTACATCGACACCGGCCCCGGCGGCGCGCCACCTTCGATGACCGCAGCCACCGCGCCGACCAGGTAAAGCGACCCGGCCACGAGAACGAGGCCGCCCGGCCCGGCGAGAGAGCGGGCCTTCTCGAGGGCGCGCACTGTCTCCGGCTCGGCTCCCGACGGAATGCCGAGGGCGCGCGCGGCGGCGGCGACGTCGCGGCTACAGGCGGCGCGGAGCACGTCGGGTTTCGTCGCCACGACCGAAGCGACGTGCGGCGCCAAGGGGGCGAGGATCCCGGCGATGTCCTTGTCGGCCATCGCGGCGAAGAGCAACACCGGCTTCGGTCCGCTGCGAAGCGCCAGGTGCGCGGCGAGCGCTTCGGCTCCGGCCGCGTTGTGCGCGCCGTCCAAGAGGATCGGTGGCGCGCCCGGAACCAGCTGCATGCGTCCGGGCCAGCGCGTCGTCTCGAGGCCGTGCCGGATCGCCCGCGGATCGGGAGGACGCCCGATCGCGCTGGACAACGCCTCGAACGCCGCGACGGCGACGCGGGCGTTGGCCCGCTGGTGGTCGCCGTCCAGCGTGAGCCGCACGCCCGAAGGCAGCAGGGTCTTGCGCGCATCGACGAACGTGGCGCCCAGAGCGTCGCACCGCGCGCGGAGGACCTCGACGACCTCACGCTGCACGACTCCCGAAATGAGCGGACGCCCGGCGCGGATGATGCCCGCCTTCTCGAGCGCGATGGCTTCGAGCGTCGTCCCGAGCGTGCCGACGTGATCGAGGTCCACCGTGACGATCGCGGAAACGAGCGGCTCGGTCGCGTTCGTCGCGTCGAGGCGTCCGCCCAGGCCCACCTCGAGAACGGCGGCGTCGATGCCGGCGTCGCGGAACGCGCAGAGCGCGGCGGCGGTCATCACCTCGAAGAACGACGGATGCTCCGCAAGCGATCCGTCGGCTAAGCCCCGCTCGCATGCGGCGCGCACCACGCCGAGCACCCGATGAAGCTCCGGAGTCGCGATGTCCTCGGACATGATCCGGATCCGCTCGTTGGGCCGCACGAGATGCGGGGACGTGTAAAGGCCCGTGCGGAGGCCGGAAGCGGCCAGCATCGCATCCAGCATCGCCGCGACCGAGCCCTTCCCGTTCGTGCCGCCCACGAGCACCGGCGGATAGGTCCGCTCGGGATGATCGAGGAGCGTGAGGAGCGTGCGTATGCCTTCGAGTCCCAGCTTGATGCCGTGGGACTGCAGGCCGTAGAGCCAGGCGACGGGATCGGGATCGTTCGTCACGGGAGAGCCCAACAATTTCCGGGAGTTATCATAACCTGGCCTTGGGCGCGGCCGGAGAGCGCCGCGGTCGGAGGGGCGGTTGGAGGAAAAAGGTAAGCTGGCGATCCTCGCGACGATCGCGGGGGCGCTGCTCCTGCTGTTCGTCCGTCTCGGCGCTTACCCGCTCCTCGACCCCGACGAGGCCCGCTTCGCCCGCACCTCGGTCGAGATGATGCGAAGCGGCGATTACGTCGTCCCGACGTTCGAAGGGGAGCCGCGCATCGTCAAGCCGCCGCTTCTGCACTGGGTGCAGACCTCGTTGTTCCGGCTCGGGGGCGAAAGCGAGATGCTGGCGCGCCTTCCGGCGGCCGGCTCGACGTTCATCTCGCTTCTCCTTGTCGCCTGGATCGGTTGGCGCCGTTTCGGCGTCGAGGGGTCCGCGTGGGCGGCGGTTACGTTCTTGACGTTTCCGGTGGTCGTCATGATCGCGCGTGTCGGCACGATGGACGCGCTGCTATCGGTCCACGTGCTGGCGATACTGGCCCTCGATCTCGTGCAGCACGATCACACGGAGCTCGAGCGAAGCGGGGTCATCGGGCTGTTGCTGGGTCTGGCGTTCCTCGTGAAGGGACCTGTCGGCGTCCTGCTCCCGCTCGTCATGATTCTCGCGGGGCGCACGGCGACCGGACGCGACGTGGTGCCCTCGCCGAAGACTTTCATCACGACGGTTCTCGCGTTGTGTGCCGTGGTCTTGCCGTGGGGGCTCGTGTTCGTTCAGCGTGTCGGCGGGAGCAACGTCGTCCGCCTCTTGCACGCCGAGACCGTCAACCGCGCCGCCGGCGGGGCCGCGAATCTCGAACCGTGGTGGTACTACCTCGCCGTCTGTCTCGTCGCGTTTCTCCCGTGGGCCGGACCGCTTTTTCTCGGCATGGTCCGGGGGCTGGCGAGCTGGCACGACGCCGAATCGCCGACCGGGCCTTACGCGGCGGCCGCGTTCGGCGCGGGGCTGGTCTTCCTTTCGCTCGGCAAGAGCAAGCTGCCGAGCTACATCCTGCCGTTAGCGCCGCTCGCCGCGCTTGTCGTGACGTTCGAGCTGGGTCAAGAGCTCGTGAACCCGACCCGCCGTCGCGCGGGGGCGGGCCTCGTCGCGACGACGCTCGTCGCGCTCTCGGTCGGTCTCGGGGTGGCGTCGGCGATGTCTTTGGAGATCAACGCACGGGGAGCGGCGACGACCGGGGCCGCGTCGTTCGGGCTGGCCGCGCTCGTGGGCCTCTGGGGCATGCTCAAAAGCGCGCCGCGCATCGTCTACGCGGCGGCGGCGGTGGGGTCGTTCGCGTTTCTCCTCGCGGTCGTCCTCGGCGCTCCTCCCGTTCTCGCAACCACGCGCAGCGCGGCGCCGCTGGTCGCGGCAGTTCCCGCGATTCGCTCGGCGCGTCCGCTCGTGCTCGTCGACACGCCCCTGCCGAGTCTGACGTACTACGCCGACCGCGTGCCGGAGAAGGTGGCGGGTCAACGCCTCGCGGAGCGGCTGGACCGCGGCGACGCGCCCCTCGTCGTCCTCGACGACGTCGACCGGGACAAGCTCTCGACCGAGGTGCGCTCGCGCTTGCGGGAGGTCGGGCACTCCGGAAAACTGCGCGTTTTCGAGCCCGTGGATGTCTCCTTGACGCCCGCGGGAAGCCGCTGGTAGGTTCCAGTCATGGCCTGGTTCAAGAAGCAAAAGACCCCCAAGCTCCCTGCCGGCGACCGGCGGTTCACGATCCCCGAGGGACTCTGGGTCAAGTGCGACAACTGCAAAGAGATCATCTACAAGAAAGAAGTCGCGCGAAACGCCAACGTCTGCCCCAAGTGCAACTACCACTTCAGGATCAGCGCGCGCGAGCGCCTCGACACGATGTACGACGACGGCCGCTACCGGGAGTTCG
>JAYUCM010000222.1:0-9771 GCA_043740355.1 Acidobacteriota bacterium
GTCCCGCCCGGATTGTCCAGGCGGCGGTGTGGCGCAGGGCGAGGAGCGAGGTGTTCGCAGGCGTCGCCGACACCGTTGGAATCGGTGTCCGTCTGACCCGGGTTGTAGACCAGAGGGCAGTTGTCGCACGCGTTGTGAATACCGTCGCCGTCCGAGTCGACGCCGGCGAAGTTCTCGTCGATCTGGCCGTTGCAATTGTCGTCGATCCCGTTGCAGGACTCCGGCGTTCCCGGATGGAGCGCGGCGTTGGCATCATCGCAGTCGTTCTGGCAGACGCGATAACCATCACCGTCCTCGTCGGCCTCGCTGGCGGGCGCGACGGGCCATGAAGCCCGTCGGCAATCGTTCTCCACACCATCGCACGATTCAGCGGCCCCTGGGAAGACCGACGAGCTCGCATCATCGCAGTCGTCGGACAATGCAAACCCGTCACCGTCGGAGTCGGCGCAAGAGCTGCCGAACCGCGCAAAGTAGTACCGGTATATTCCCGTCCTCTTGTCGACCCATACGGCAGCGGTCTCCGATCCGGACCACGCCGAGTCAAGATCGTAGGCACCAACCGTGCCACTCGAGATCGGAACGAACGGTGCGATGGCATTCCCGTCGCTACCGAAGCGGCCCGCGAAGACTGCGCTCGCGCCGTTCAGTGACCCCGCCCATGTAGTCCGGTACTCCGTGCCGGTCCAAACTAATCTCGGGGAGCCGCTTACCGCGGATCCCGGCACAGGCTCCATGCGATGCTGAGGTCCGACGGGGTTCCCTGCCTCGTCGATCCGGGCGAACCAGATGCCGCCGCTTCCGGCCCACGCGATCGCATAGTCGAGACCGTTCCAGACCACGGAAGGCAATGACCCAGACCCATTTGAGAGGCGAACGTGGGATCCCACGGAAGCTCCGTCGTGATCGACGCGTGCGAAGTAGATCGCACTATCTCCGTCCCGCGTATCCACCCAGGCGATCAGGCACCCGGCATTTCCGCAAGCCACCGATGGGTCGGTCGAATCGAAGAGTGCGGACTCACTGACGATCGTCTCGCTGCCGAGGAGAATCCCATTCTCGTTGATGCGACGAAGGTTGACGGTATGGCGCGCGCCGTGCATGCGGTCGTCCCATGCCAGCACGAAGACAGAGCCGTCCACGGCGATTGTGGGGTTATGGGTCTCTCCGTCGTGGAAGGGAAGAACCGTCACGTCGGGTCCGACCATCGCGCCATCGAACGTGAGGCGTCGGAACATCAGGAGGCTCCGATCCGCAAACCACGCGAATCCAAACATGTGCGCTGTCGATGTCACCACCGCGTCCGTCGGGGAGGACGTGGCGGCAGAAGCGCTGTAGTCCCCATCAGGCACGATCGTGCGGCCAAATCGGTCGAGGATCCGGTAGAGATAGCCGTTGCTGTAACCCGTTTTTCGCAAGGCGAGGTACCGCGAACCGTTCCACGCGATGCGAGGTACCTCAGCCGGATGCGTCGACGAATCGTTGGTTACCTGGACCTCGACGCCGATTCTGCCGTTGGGATCGCACGCCACACTGCATGACGAACTGTCGATCGTCCCATCGCAGTCGTCATCTCTCCAATTGCATCGCTCGCTCACACCGGGGTGAATGCCGGGGATTTCATCGTCGCAGTCGCCTTGGCAGCCGCTGAACCCATCCCTGTCGTCATCCCTCTCGCTCACGGGCAAGTACGGCCATGAAGGATCGCTGCAGTCGTTGTTCCGTCCGTCGCAGATTTCGTGGGCTCCGGGAAATAGCGACGCATCGGTGTCATCGCAGTCCCCTTCGCACTCGGTGTACCCGTCGCCGTCGGCGTCCACCCTGGCCGAGGGCCCGGGGGCAAATCGCCCGCCGGTGTTGAGATAAGCGCCGCTGTAGTAGTTCGTGATGCCACCCCACACGAGCATCTGATCGCCGGTCCAGACAGCGGTGTGGAAAGCTCTCGGAGACGGTGTGCCCAGATCGTTCGTCGGCCCCCAACCGTCGGTGGCGGGGTCGTACCGTCCGCCGGTGTCTGTCGGGGGGGAGAAGACGATTGAGTTTCCGCCCCAAACCACCATCTGGCTCCCGGTCCAGACGGCGGTGTGGAACGAGCGGGCGGACGGAGCCCCTATCGTGGTCATGGGCGACCAGATATCGCTCGCCGGGTCGTACCTCCCACCAGCGAGCTCGGGGCCCCCGTAGTAGCCTCCCCAGACCACCATCTGGCTTCCGGTCCACAGCGCCACGTGGTACCAGCGAGCTGGTGGGACGTCGGTCATGGACGTCGGAGTCCAGCTGTCGGTCACGGGGTCGTAACGACCACCGGTGTTCGTGCCGCCTCCCCACACCAGCATCATGCTCCCGGTCCAGACGGCCGTGTGGCGGTGGCGCGCGGACGGAGCGTTCGTCGTCGACGTGGGGGTCCAGCTGTCGATCGCCGGGTCGTATCGTCCACCGGTATTGAAGGGATTGTCGTTGTCGGGGTCGCCACCCCAGACGACCATCCGATCCCCGGTCCACACCGCGGTATGGTGCCATCGTGGGGACGGTGCGCCGGTTGTGGACGTAGGCGTCCAACTGTCAACGATCGGATCGTACCGCCCACCGGTGTCGAGCGGGTTGTAGTTGCCTAGGGCGTCACCGCCCCAGACCACCATGAGGCTTCCGGTCCACACGGCTGTGTGACGGTAGCGCGGAGAGGGTGCCCCTGTCGTTGCGGTCGGGGACCAACTGTCGGTCACCGGGTCGTATCGTCCACCCGTGCTGAGGTGGCTGGGTCCGCCGCTGCCACCCCCCCAGACCACCATCACGTTCCCGGTCCACACCGCCGTGTGCTCGCTTCGAGGAGTGGGCGCGCCATCGAGACTCACGTCGTCCCAGGTGCCTTCAAATCCGCAAGGCAGCGCGTTCGCCGAAACACTCGCTACCGGCATGGGCAACGGTTCTCGATCGCTTGCGATCGTCGCGGTAGGCTCGTTTCGCAGCGGGAGCTTCGCGGACGCCCACCAGGTGTCCCAACTCAATTCGTGGCTCTCCAAGGAATCGGCCGTCTCCGCGTGAAGGCTCGGATCGACCGCAAAACGGTTGCGCGCGAGCCGGTCCACAAGAATTGCGCGCGCGAAGCACTCCTTGATCAGGAAAGGATCGTTGCCGAGCGCCGCATAGAGCTCGACGAGCCGATCCGGCATCTTTGTCGCGTGCGCCATCCGCGCCAGCTCCCCCTGGAGCATCTCGTCCGTCACCGTGGTGTTCCACAACACCGCCAGTGCCGCCGTCTGATCGACGCAGTTGTGGACCCTGCTCTCCAGGACCGCTCGCGGTACTGCCGTTTCGAACGACTTCGTCGCGCCAATCTGGTGTCGGTAGTAAACGCGCTCGATGGCGTCCTGTGCGCGGACGCGGTCCTCGAAGGTCAGAGCGCGTGGCCGCGCCTCGCGCGCCAGCGCACCTGCGAACGCGCAGGCGACGAGTAGGCCGGCGGCAAGCTTCATCGGGTACCTCTGCAAGACTCTGAGGGGTATACGACATTTTCCCTTCCCGTGCCTAAGAGGTCTGATGTGCAATTCACGCTCGATGAACGGCTGCGACCCTGGTAAGGTCCGCGAGGATCGGGACTCATCCCGACCACGCATCGGAGAGTTGACATGTCCCAGACCGTCAGAGAGAAGATCTTGGCCGAGTGCACCGCGGGTGGCCACGCTGTCAGCGCGAGGCGGCTGTTCATCCTGTTCGCCGCCCACGCCCGCACCAGTTACCAGTACAGCGCGGTCAAGCTCAAGGGCTCGGAAGGAAACACGCTGCTGGCCCGTCCGAAGGACGAAATCGTGACGGTCGACTGCGCCGCGCTCGCCGATGCATTTGTGGAGCTGGTCAACGACTGCATCGAAGGGGAGAATGCCGCGCGGGTCATGGTCAAGCACGGCGGCGAAGGCTTCGCCACTCAGGCGTCAAGCCGGTGTTTCGATACCAATATCGGCGGCAACATCCGGAAACCTTCTGAAACCTGGGCGGCGACAGGCCGCTGCGTGTTCATGGAACACTACTTTGTCGAGACGGGAAGCGACACCCGAATGTTGTACGACCCGTGCATGTTCACCACCTACAGCAACAAGGACGAGGTGATGTCATGGAAGTTTCAATCCGGCGGCGCGACGTTCAGCAGCATCGTGAAGCGCGTGATCACCGACCCTTCGTTGCTGCTGGTTCGCGTGCCGCCGGACGATCCCTCACCCAAACCGCGTGGGTTCGAGAGCGGCTTGATCCTGTTCCAGGCCAGCGATTTGAAGCAGGACGAACACAGCGCCTTGTGGGGCCGACGCGAAAACAAGAGTTGGAGTGATGCGCAATTCGAGACCAACAAGAATGCCGCCTTGGTCAGCATCAATAAGCTGTTGAAAGATCGCGCTGGAATCAACAAGGGTTGGCAATTCCCGCATTGAGCCTAAGCTGCGAGGACGAAGGCGACTACGCGGCGCGGACCGCTTCCCAACCATCGCCGCCGAGGCGCAGCGCCATACGGGGGTGCTTCGGTGCCGTAGGCCGAATCTTCGCGAGCATATCCGCAGAGTAGTCTGTTCGTGGCGTCGTATTGACGACGAGTAGACGCACGACGCGATCCACGACGGACGGGACGTCCCGACTCGCGTTCTCCCAACGGGAGAGCGTTTCGGGAGCGACCCCGAGAGTCTGGGCAAAGTCTTTCGAGGAGAACCCGAGGAACTGGCGGAGAAAGCGCAGTTCAACGGCAGCCAGAGCCGACCTACGAGCAACGAGTATTGCCGCGATGCAGCGGTGCAGACCGGCGATATTCGGGATGGCTACTTCTTCCGCCCCGCACTCCTGGCACTTGCGAACCTGCACTCCATTCAGCACGACGTTGGAAAGGCCGGACTCTACGTAACGATGCGTATTGCCCGTAGCCTTCAGATTGCCTCCGCACTTCGTGCATTTCATCGGTGGTTCCTCCACGCGCTCTCTATGACGAGCTCGTTCGTCTCGGCCGCTGAATCACGCTCCTGGCCCCGGAACGAGAACTCGACGCCCATCCACCGCGTCTCAGCTCGATACGACCAGCCTGACGCCGCCGGGCTTCCTTTCGATATCCGCCCACCACGGAGCACGTTGACCGCGTCGGCACTGGTCATGTTGTTTGTCATGAACTCCTCTTTCACTCGCCTTGTAAACACCGTCATTCCGGGGCCCTCGAGGATCGCCTCCATGCACCGCCGAGCGGTCGCTTGGTCGAACGGCTCCTCCATGGACCCATCATAGGTGGACTTGACGTTTCGTCAAGTCTCGGTGCAGGCGCTTCGGCCCTCGGCGTCAGGGCCCACCGAACGTCGCATCGGGCGGCTGCGGCGGCCACGGCGTCGTTTCGGCCAGGCCGATCCACTCGAACGCAGGCGCGATGGCGCGAAAGATCCGGAACTGGTCGCCGCTCGAATCCGTGTAGCTCCCGAACATGCGCGCCAGGCCGAAGACCTCCTCCGAGCTCACGACGAACGCCCGCCGCGCGTCGCGTCGAAACGGATTGTGGCGGGCGACGTTGCGCAATCCGTTGCCGCTCACGCGGAGATCGGTCAACTCACGAAAATCGGCGACCTGCCGAAACCCTGGGTCGAAGCGCGGGTCGGCGCGCAGCGTCTCCGCATGCGCGGCGACCTGCTCGTCCGTCAACACACCCCATTTGCGGGAATAGACAATGCCGGCGGCGACGTCGATCAGATACGAGCCGGGCATCAATCCGCCCCGAACGTCTTGTCCGGCGCGTGCCCGGGCCACGGCGTCTTCGCATCGAGCCCGACCCATTCCATCGCAGGCTCGAGGGCGCGAAACAGCGTGTACTGGTCGATGCCCTCATCCGTGTAGGCGAAGAGGATGCGCGACAGGGCCTCGGCTTGCCCCGTGCCGACGACGAACGCACGCCGAGCGTCGGGACGGAACGGAACGAGATGGGCGACCCTGCGAATCCCGGCGTTGGTCACCTGAAGGTCGGTCAGATCGCGCAAGTCGAGAATCTGATTGAACTCCGCATCGAACCGAGGATCGTCCTTCAGTCCCGTGGCGTGAGCCGCGGCGTGCTCGTCGGTCAGTGTGCCCCAGATCCTCGAGAAGACGACTTCGCGTTCGAGGTCGATCCAATATGAATAGGGCATCGCCCGACCCTCCGTTGGCGCTCCTTATACAACGGAAACCAAGGACGTCAGATGCAGAAGTGCCGGGCGATCGGCCCGCCGGGCTTGACGATGCTCTGATCGCGATCGGGCCCCACCGAAACCAGCGCGATCTCCGCGCCGATGATCGTCCCCAGCCGCGCAACGTAACCCCGCGCGGCTTCGGGGAGATCGTCCCAGCTGCGCACGCCCGTCGTGTCTTGCTTCCACCCGGGAAGGCGCTCGTAGACCGGCTCGATCCGTTGGGCGTCCGCGACGCACGGAGGGAACGAGCGGACCTGGCGGCCGTCGAGCCGATAGCCCACGCACACAGGAATCTCGTCGAAGGCGTCCAGCACGTCGAGGAGCATCACGCAGACGGCGTCGAAGCGGTTGATGCGGTTCGCGTACGCGGCGGCCACGCCGTCGAACCACCCGCAGCGACGCGGCCGGCCGGTCACCGTGCCGAACTCGCGGCCGCGCTGGCGCAGCGTCTCGCCGCGACCTTCGGGTCCGTCGAGGAGCTCGGTCGGCATCGGGCCGCCGCCGACCCGGCTGCAATAGGCCTTGAACACCCCCGCGATCGCATCGACGCGCCGGGGCGAGACCCCCAAGCCCCCGCAAAGGCCGCCCGCGACGGTCGACGACGACGTGACGAACGGGTACGAGCCGTGGTCGAGGTCGAGGAGCGTTCCCTGCGCCCCTTCGAAGAGAATCGAGCGCCCCTCGTCCATCCAGTCGTTCAGGAGCAGCGTCGTATCGGCGACGTAGGCGGCCAGGCGTTGCCCGTGGCCGAAGGCCTCGGCGGCGATCGCCTCGGGTGATCCAGGATCCTCGCCCCCCTCGCGCAGGCGGCGCCCCGGCTCTCCCTCGACGATGCGGCGGATCTTTTCGACGAGGGATGGGCGATCGGCGAGGTCGCCGATGCGCAGCCCGATGCGCGCCGCCTTGGCTTCGTAGGTCGGCCCGATCCCCCGCTGCGTCGTCCCGATCTTCGCGGCGTCGCCTGCTGCGGCCTCGCGCACCGCGTCGATCCGGGCCAGAAGCGGGAGGATGACGTGGGCGCGATCGCTGATGAACAAGCGTCGGTCGAGGCTGACGCCGCCCGCGATCAGGTTATCGATCTCGGCGATCAATTTCGCGAGATCAAGGACCGTGCCGTTCCCGATCACGATCCGCGCGTCGGGACGGAACACGCCCGACGGGATGTGCTGCAACGCGTGGCGACGCCCGCCGATCGTGACGGTGTGCCCCGCGTTCGGACCGCCCTGGTAGCGAGCGACGACGTCGAAACGATCGGAGAGGAGGTCGACGACCTTCCCCTTCCCTTCGTCGCCCCATTGGGCGCCCACGACCGCGAGGTTTGCGGCCACCTTGGGTCAAGCCGTGCCGGGAGGCGGGGAAAGGAGGCTGGCGACGCGAAACGCCAACGCCTCGGGGATCTGCGTCTTGTCGAGAAACCCCTGAGCGCCGAGCTGGTGCAGGAAATCGAGGATGTTGTCTTTGTAGACCGAGGAGATCGCCAGGACGATCGTGTCCTTGACGCGCTCGTCCTGGCGGATCTCGCGAAGGACGTCGAAGCCGGTCATGCGGGGCATCAGGAGATCGAGCACGACGACGTCGGGGTGCTCCTCGCGGATGAGGCGCAGCGCCTCGGCTCCGTCTTGGGCCAGGAGAACCTGGTACCCGCCCGCCGCGAGGAGCGTTTCACACTGCGTGAGAACCTCTTCGGAGTCGTCGGCGACAAGAATCGTGCGCTTGCGCGATACGTCGCGGTACGAGCCCGACGACGATGACGAGCGCACCTCGTCGAGCTCCAAGTCGATGCGGACGATCGTCTCGCACCCCGGGCACATGTACCGCACGACCTTCGCGGCGGGAGCATCGCCCGTCAGGCGAATCTCGGTCTTGCACTGGGGGCAACGAACGATCATGCGGGCCGGAATTGTATCACGCGCGTGTAAGGATTTACGTTTCGAGATCGCTTCCTGCTAGCATCCGGCCGTGCGCAGACGATCCTCTCCGCGAGCCGTCGTCGTCGACGGCCGCACGCTGAATCTCGAGTCGGTCGAGCGCGTCGCGTACGGTGCGCGTTGCACGTTGGCGCCGTCCGCGCGGCGTCGGGTCATAGCCTCGAGACGCGCGGTCGAGCGGGCGGTGCGCGGCGGCCGGCTGGTTTACGGCGTCAACACCGGCTTCGGGCAGCTCGCGGACGTCCGCATCGCCAGCGACCAGCTCGCCGAGCTTCAGGTGAACCTGATCCGCTCCCACGCGGCGGGCACGGGCGCTCCCCTCGGCGAGCCCGTGGTGCGCGCGATCCTCGCCCTCCGCGCGAACTGCCTCGCCCGCGGCCACTCGGGGCTGAAGGTGGAGACGCTCGAGAAGATGCTCGCGATGCTCGCCGCCGGCATCGTGCCTGTCGTACCGGAACAGGGCAGCGTAGGGGCCTCGGGCGATCTCGCGCCGCTGGCCCACGTGGCCTTGGCGCTGATCGGCGAAGGAGACGCGCTCTACCGGGGGAAGACGATGCGCGCCCGGGACGCGTGGAAGCGCGCGCGCTTGGCACCCGTCACGCTCGCGGCGAAGGAAGGCTTGGCGCTCATCAACGGCACGCAGGTCATGGCGGCGATCGGAAGCTTGGCCCTCCTGCGCGCGGAGCGCCTCGCGGTCGCGGCCGATGTCGTCGGCGCGATGACCTTGGAGGCGCTCTCGGGCTCGCATCGCGCGTTCGACAAGAGGATCCACGACGCGAGACCGCAGCGCGGCCAGAGCAGAGCCGCGAGCAACCTGCGGAAGCTCCTCGCCGACAGCCCCATCGAAAGGGCGCACGCGGACTGCGGCCGCGTGCAGGACGCGTACTCGCTCCGCTGCATGCCGCAGGTGCACGGGGCGGCTCGCGACACGTTCCGCTTCGTGCGGGAGATCCTCACGATCGAGATCAACGCCTCCACGGACAATCCCATGGTCTTCGCGGAAACGGGAGACCTCGTCTCGGGCGGCAACTTCCATGGCCAGCCGGTGGCCGTCGCGCTCGACCACCTGGCCGTCGGGACCTGCTCGCTCGCCGGAATCAGCGAGCGACGCATCGAGCGCCTCCTCAATCCGATGCTTTCCGACCTGCCGCCGTTCCTGGCGCGAAACGCCGGGCTGAACTCGGGGTTGATGATGGCGCACGTCACGGCGGCGGCTCTGGTGTCCGAGAACAAGGTCCTCGCCCACCCCGCCAGCGTCGACACCATCCCGACTTCGGCCGGGAAGGAAGACCACGTCTCGATGGGCGTGCATGCGGCGCGGAAAGCGTCGCAGATCGTGGAGAACACCGTCACGGTTTTGGGGATCGAGCTGCTCGCGGCGGCGCAGGCGCTCGACATCGTCGCACCGCTCGTCCCCGGACGGGGCGCCCGCGCGGCGCACCGCTTCTTCCGCCGCTTCGTCACGGGGATGGAGCGCGACCGCATTCTCGCACCCGACATCGACGCCGCGCGCCGCCTCGTCATCGATCCTTCGTTTCGGGCGGCGGTGGAAAAGTCGATCGGACCGCTCGCATAGTGGTTCCAAGAATGTCCGTCCAAATAGTCCGTAGCCGGACACTCCGGTCGGGCGTGCGACGATCTTGAGTGCGTAAAACGGAGTGATTTCG
>JAYUCM010000223.1:0-9693 GCA_043740355.1 Acidobacteriota bacterium
TTGATGACCTCGAGCGGGTCCCGCGCCCCGCCGTTGAACAAGTCGTTCAACGCGTCGCGCATCACCTGGTCGGCGTCGTTTTCGAGCTGGTTGATCTTCGCGCACTGCCGGATGATCGCCTCGGACTTGCTGAGGTCGCGAAGCAGCGCGATCCCGACCGCGGTCTCCTCGGCGCCGCGCACGATGATGCGCCCGAGCTCGACCGCGTGGTGCGTCGGAACGGCGATCTTGAACGTGACCAGGCGTTTGGCGACCGCGTCGACGTAGTCCAGCACGTCGTCCAAGCGGCTCGTCAGCTCGTGGATGTCCTCGCGATCGAGCGGGGTGATGAAGCTCTTGTTCAGGCGCTCCATCAGGCGGTGGACCAGCTCGTCGCCCTCATGCTCCACGTCGTGGATGCGCTTCGACGCCAGGTACATGTCGTCGATCGAGCCCTTCGACTCGAGGCATTCCTGGAGGAGCTTCGCGCCCTTAACGACCGTGTTCGACTGCTGCTCGAGCAGATCGAAGAACTTCACTTCGCGAGGAATCAGACCCATGGAGTGCCCCCTCTCGCCTCCAGGTTTCTATCATTCCCCGGACTTCGCTACAAGTCGTAGACTCGTGGCCATGAGTGCGCCGTTCACGAGAACGACCCTGACGCGCGAGGCGATCGTGGTGGGCTGCGGCGTCGCCGGCCTGACCACCGCCGTGCGCCTGCTCGAAGCGGGCTTCAAGGTCCGGATGGTCACGCGCGAGCGCACCCCGAACACCACTTCCGACATCGCCGCCGCGGTCTGGTATCCGTTCCGTTGCGGGCCGCCGGATCGCGGCCTCCTCTGGAGCCGCCGCACCTTCCGCGCTCTCCGCGATCTCGCGCGTGACCCTGGGACGGGCGTGACGATGGTCCCCGGGATCGACCTTCTCGAAATCGACGACGGGTCCGATCCGTGGTGGAAGGGGGCCGTGGACTCGCTCCGCCGTGCCGATGCCGGCGAGGTGGCGGCGGGCTACGTGGCGGGCTACGTCTTCACCGCTCCGGTCGTCGCGATGCCGGTTTACATGAAGTGGCTCGAGTCGCGCGTCGACGCCCTGGGCGGCACGATCGAGACCCGCGCTGTCAGCAACCTCGAAGCGCTCCTCCTCGAAGTGTCGCTCGTCGTGAACTGCACGGGACTGGCCGCCCGTGAGCTGCTGAAAGACGACGACCTGCACCCGATCCGCGGCCAGATCGTGCGAGTCACCGCGGGCCTCGCCGACCGCTTCGTGCAAGCGGCAGGCGCCAGGTCACCGCTCGCGTACATCATTCCGCGCCCCGACTGCACGGTCTTGGGAGGGACGGAGGACGTGGGAGTCTGGGACCTCGACGTCGATCCCGCCACGTCCGATGCGATCCTCGCGCGCTGCCGCGCTCTCGTGCCTGCGCTCGAGCACGCGGAGGTCCTGTCGCACGCGGTGGGACTTCGCCCCGGCCGGAGCGAAGTACGCCTCGAAACCGTGCGTCGTCCCGGCGGCATCATCGTCCACAACTACGGCCACGGCGGGGGCGGCGTCACGCTGTCGTGGGGATGCGCCGACGAAGTCTGCCGGCGGAGCGCCGCCGAGATCCCGCGCCCTTAGCGCAAGAGCGGCTGGACAGCCCGCCGCTTCGCTGCTCCAATCTCGCGCATGCCCGGCACACTTGCGTCGAACGATCAGCTCGTCGCGCTGTACCGATCGATCGTGCTCCCCCGGATGATCGAGGAAAAGATGCTGAACCTGCTGCGGCAGGGGAAGCTCTCCAAGTGGTTTTCAGGGATCGGCCAAGAGGCGATCGCGGTCGGCGTGACCTCGGCGCTCGACGGCGACGACTTCATCCTGCCGATGCACCGGAACCTGGGCGTCTTCACGACGCGCGGCGTCGACCTGGCACAGCTCTTCCGCCAGCTCCTGGGCAAGGAGGGCGGCTTCACCAAGGGACGCGACCGGACGTTCCACTTCGGGACGCTCGAGCATCGAATCGTGGGGATGATCTCGCACCTGGGTGCGATGCTCCCGGTCGCGGACGGTCTCGCGCTCGCGGCACAGCTGCGCGGCGAGAGGCGCGTCGCGGCGGCGTTCACCGGCGACGGGTCGACCAGCGAGGGCGATTTCCACGAGGCCGTCAACCTGGCCGCGGTGTGGAAGCTCCCCGTCCTGTTCATCGTCGAGAACAACCAGTACGGACTCTCGACGCCGACCACCGAGCAGTACGCGTGCAAGGACATCGCCGACAAGGCGGTGGGATACGGCATCGAAGGCCGGGTGGTGGACGGGAACGATCTGCTGGCGGTCGTGGATTCGGTTTCCGAGGCCGCCGAAAGAGGCCGCGCGGGCTCGGGTCCGACGCTTCTCGAGTTCAAGACGTTCCGGATGCGCGGCCACGAGGAAGCCTCGGGGACGGCCTACGTTCCCAAGGCGCTCATTGCGGAGTGGGCCGGGAAGGACCCCGTCGCTCGATACGAACGCACGCTGATCGACCGCGGTGTCCTGACGGCGTCTCAAGCCGCAGAGATCCGCGCGACCTTCAAGGCGACGATCGACGATCTGGTGGACGCGGCGTTGGCGCTCCCTGATCCCGGCTCGACCGCCGAGCGCGAGTTGGCCGACGTCTACGCGCCCTCTCGGCTCGTTCCGGAACCTCCGTCCGCCGAGAGGGTGTCCGCGGCCCCGCAGCTTCGCTACGTCGACGCCGTCCACGACGCCCTTCGCGAGGCGATGGCTCGCGATCCGCGGGTGATCCTGCTCGGCCAGGACATCGCCGAGTACGGCGGCGTCTTCAAATGCACGGACGGGTTGGCGGCGGAGTTCGGCAAGTCCCGCGTGCGCAACACGCCGATCATCGAGTCCGCTGCTGTGGGCGCGGCGATGGGGTTGGCGCTCGACGGCTTCGTTCCGATGCTCGAGATGCAGTTCGGCGATTTCGTCACCTGCGGCTTCAACCAAATCGTCAACAACCTCGCCAAGACGCACTACCGCTGGGGCGCGGCGGTACCCATCGTCGTCCGTCTCCCGGTCGGCGGCGGCATGGGGGCGGGGCCGTTTCACTCGCAGAACATGGAGGCTTGGTTCACGCAGGTGGCCGGCTTGAAGGTCGTGGCTCCCGCCACGCCGTTCGACGCCAAGGGGTTGCTCCTTTCGTCTTTCGAAGACGGGAACCCCGTGCTCTTCCTCGAGCACAAGGGCCTCTACCGGTCCGCGAGAGGGCCGGTCCCCGCCGGTCATTACAGCCTGCCGCTCGGCGAGGCGAGGATCGTGCGCGAGGGCACGGACGCGACCGTCGTGACCTACGGGGTCGGCGTGGTGTGGGCCGGTCAGGCCGCGGAGCGGCTCGCGGCCGAGGGCTTTTCGGTCGAGGTGATCGACCTGCGCACCCTGATTCCGTGGGACGTCGCGGCCGTCGCCGCCTCGGTGCGAAAGACTTCGAAGGCGATCGTGCTGCACGAGGCCCCGGTCACCGGAGGCTTCGGCGCCGAGATCGCGGCGACACTCTCGAGGGAGTGCTTCCGGGATCTCGACGCCCCGGTCGAGAGGGTGGGGGGCCTCGACATGCCGGTGCCCTTCAGCAAAGCGCTGGAGGAGATCTTCATGCCGAAAGCCCGCCTCCTCGCGACCTTGAGGCGCCTCCTCGCGACGTGAGAATCCGTCAGTCGACGCGACGAAGCCCGACGCGACGATTCTGCGACCGGCCTTCCTTCGTGTTGTTGTCGGCGATCGGCTCGGTCTCGCCGTAGCCCTTTGCGCTCAGCATCGCCGGGCCGACCCCCTTCGAGATCAGGTAGTCCATCACGGACTTCGCCCGCGCGTCGGAGAGCTTCATGTTGTGCGCGTCCGAGCCGGTGTTGTCGGTGTGGCCCGCGACCTGAATCTTGACTTCGGGGAAGTCCTTGAGCGACGCGGCCACCTTGTCGAGGGTGTCCGCCGACTCGGGCTTCAACGTGGCGCGGTCCGTATCGAAGAAGACCCGCTCGAGCACGAGTTCCTTCGCCGCCTCAGGGATGTACGACGGGACCGGAGGAGGAGGCGCCGGGGGCGGGCACCCCTTCGCGTCCACCTGGACCCCGGACGGCGTGCCGGGGCACTGGTCAACCCCGTCGCATACGCCGTCGCCGTCGGAGTCGATCGGGCAGCCGCGCGCGTCGACACGGCAATTCTTCATGGTGTCCGGGCACTGATCGATACCGTCGCATACGCCGTCGCCGTCGGCGTCCGCCGGGCAGCCCACCGCGTCGACGGTGCAGCCCTTCGGCGTGTCCGGGCACGTGTCCTTGCCGTCCGGGACGCCGTCGCCGTCCCTATCGAGAGGGCAACCCTTCGCATCCACAGGCCAGCCCTTGGGCGTATCCGGGCAAAGGTCGATGCCGTCCCATACGCCGTCGCCGTCCGTGTCCACCGGGCAGCCGTCCTTGTCGACGACGGCGCCGTGCGGCGTGTCGGGGCACTTGTCCTTCCTGTCGAAGACGCCGTCCCCGTCGGAATCCTTCGGACGCCCGCCGATCCCGAACGTCCAGCCCAGGACACCCTTGATCAGGGTGAAGTCCCTGCCGCCGAGACCCTCGGCGCTCGTGACGGTGCGATCCGCGCGCAGCTCGATGCGGAGAGCGCCGGGTCGCCAGCCGCGTCTCACGCCGAGACCCACGGAGGCGAATCCGCGACCGTCGCTTCCGTCGAGTTCCGACCGCAGCTTCATGCCGCCGACGCCCATGTTGAGGAAGACCTGCCAGCGGGATGCGGGGTTCAGATACCACTCGGGTCCGACGCGAAACGCGGTCTCGCCCACGTCGCCGAAAAGCGTGTTGTCGCCGGAGTAGTGCACCCAGGTGCCGTCGAAATAACCCGATACCCGGTCGGTGAAATGCAGCGCGAAGCGACCGCCCAAGAGCAGGTTCACATCGCTGTCGTTGTCGCCGCCGACGAGCGCCTCGTCGCCGAAGCCGACGCCCGCGAGAATGCCGAGCTCCGCGGGGTGCTCGTCTTCGGAGCTCGCCCTCACGGCCGGCGCGCCGAGGACACCGAGCACGAGAACGACAGCAGCCGTCCACGAAATGAGGGTCGCACGTCGCATGTCGCGTCTCCTTGGGGCGGGAGGCTCCCCCGAATGCCATTGAAATTCCGGCGTCATCCTAACACTCAGGCGGCCTTGACCTCGGACGTGCAGCCCGGGCACCGCGTGGCCTTCAAAGCGATCTGCGTCAGGCAATACGGGCACTCCTTCGTCACCGGGGCGGCTGCGGGCTCCGATTTCTTGAGGCGGTTGATCTGCTTGACGAGCAGGAAGACGACGAAAGCGACGATCACGAAATCGATCACGGTGTTGAGGAACAACCCGTAATTGATCGTCGGCGCTCCTGCGTCTTTGGCCGCCTTGAGCGAATCGTACACCTGGCCGTTCAGAGCGACGAAAAGGTTGCTGAAGTCGAGGTTACCCATCAGCTTCCCGATCGGAGGCATCAGCACGTCTTCGACGAGCGAGCTGACGATCTTTCCGAACGCCGCTCCGATGATGATGCCGATGGCCATGTCGACGACATTGCCCTTCATCGCGAATTCTTTAAACTCTTTGAGCATGGTTCCTCCCCGTTGGCGGATCTTGGGCGGGAACCCGCGCGACGACGTCACGCAAGACGTCCCGCCTGGTATTCATGGATCAGGTCGCGAACCGCCAGGGCGTCCGCCTTGTAATGGCCGTCGGAAACGATGGGAGTCGCGCCGCCGCTCGACTCGACGCGTATCGAGGAGAAGATCAAACCGGTCGTGATCGAGACCGAGGCGATCTTGGCGATCGGGATGCTGTCCTCGCTCCCCCCGATCCACCTCGGCTTGATCCGGGCGACGCTCTCCGGGGAGATCTCAATCCGGGTCGGAAAGATCATGTTCCCCGAGGTGAACCGGCTGGCCGTGAAGACCCGCGGTGCGCTCATGGGCGGGAGTATAAGGGAATTGCCCCGCCTTTCGGGGGGGCCAATGTCAACGCACGAGAAAGTTCACGACGACCGAGAAGTAGACGCGGATGGGTCGTCCGTTCATCAGGGCCGGGCGGTAGCGCCACGTGCTGACGGCTTCCACCGCCGCCTCGTCGAACAGCGGATTCGTAGAGGCAAAGACCTCGACCGATTCGACTCTGCCGTCTTCCGCGATCACCGCGCGCAGCGTCACGCGTCCGCCCAAACCGGCGCGACGCGCCGCCTGCGGGTACGACGGCTCGACCTTCACGAGCAACACCGGCCGCACCATGTCGCCGGTCAGGTCCACGGGACCTTGACCTTGACCATCCCTCGCTCCTGCGTCGCCTTCGCCGGGACCTCCTGGAACGCCGAACGGGCGTCCGTTCGGGTCTCCCGGAATCCCCTCACCCGGCCGGTCGGGGCCCGGGAGCGAGCTGTCCGTTGGATCCACGGGGGGGGGTAGCTCCGGAGTCGCGACGGGCGGGGTGGGAGGAATGTCGCGGGGCGGAACGATCGTTCTTGTGGGCTGCGCGGCGCTTTGGCCCTTGATCGGCGCGGGGGGGAGTTTCGGACGCGGGCTGAGGTCCTCGAGCTCGATCTTTGGAACGATGACGATGACCGGGGACGGCGCATCCGGAGTGTGCACCGGCGGCACGATGAGCGCAGTGACCGCAACGCTCGCGACCCCGAACACGACATGTGCCAAGACCGCCGCAGACAACGTGCCGAGCCTGCGCTCGCCGTCATGGAGGGCCTGGGCCTCGAGCGTGCTTTCGAACATGGCGTGCCTCCTTCCGGGGAGACTTCCTGTCTCCGAGGATGAGACCGTCGACGCACGAAGAAGTTCCGTGCGCGCGGTTCCTGCGGCGGCCCGACCGCAGATCGGCGACAATGTGAGCGATGCGGATGCCTTTCCGAGCGGCCGCGGCCTCGCTCCTGCTGACCGCCGCGGTGGCGTGCGGCGCGCGGCCTTCCGAGCTGGTCCCGCCCAACGGGGACCCGGCGGTGATCGACGCCTCGGCCGAGTTCCCGAGGCTTCGGTTCGGTGACGGGCTGGTCTCGGCCAACGACCGTTGCCCGATCACCAAGCGGAAGCTGTCGATTTACTTCCCCCCGGTCTACGTCAACGGACTGCCGATCGGCTTCTGCTGAAGGCCCTGCGTCAAGGTCTTCGTGCAAGACCCTCAGATTCAGTTGCAGGAGCTCGGCATCGCGGTGCCCGATGCGCTCGATCCACGGAAGACCGCGGTGCTCGACGCCGCCCACCGATCGTTCGTCAACTACGAAACGTTTTTCTTCGCCGACGAGGGTGACAAACGCCGCTTCGACGCCGACCCCACCGGCGCGTGCGGCGTCTTGACCGATCCGGTGACCAAGCAACGGTTCCGCCCGGGGAGCGACCCGCCGCGGACCGAGTTCGGCGGACGCACGTACTTCTTCTTCACCGAAGCGACCAAGGCGACGTTCGAAAAGACTCCCGACGCCTTCGCACGTCCCAACTACGACTCGATCGAGGTGCCCGGCATGCCCTCGATGCCCGCCGCGCGCCAGTAGCCGTTACCCCGCTTTGCGATCCGGCCGTGCCGCACGAGCCGCTCGAGATGCGCGCGTGTTTGCAGCTCCCGGAGGAACACCGGCGCATCCGGCGCGTCAGCGTACGCGGCAGCCGCGATCGTCGGCAGGTCCTGCGGGGCTCCGTGCGCCAGCGCGGCGACGATTCCGCGCTCGCGCTCTTCTCGATGCGCGATCGTCGCGGCGAGCGCTCTTCCGGGGAGCGGCGGCCCGTGCGAGGGCAGCACCGTCTTCGGCTCGAGCGCCGCAACCGCGGCGAGCGCATCGAGATACGCGTCCATGTCGCCGTCCCCGGATCCGACCAGAATCGTCGACAGGCCGCTGACGAGATCTCCGCCGAAGACGACGCGCCGCGCGGCATCGAAGAAGGCGAGGTGCCCCGGCGCGTGGCCGGGCGTGTGCAAGGCGCGAAGGGTCGCGCCGTCGAGGTCGAGCGTGTCGCCGTCCCTCAGCTCTCGCGGCGCGACGCCCCCGGGAAGCGCGGGGATCCTCGCGATGGTTTCCGCGTGGGCGAACACCGGAACGCGGAGGGCGGAGGCGACAGCAGACACCCCCGAGACATGGTCGCGGTGGTGGTGCGTGAGGACGATCGCGTGAACGGCGTCGCCTCCGGCCACGCGCCTCCCGATGACCGCGAGGAGACGTGCGTTTTCTCCGGGGTCGTCGCTTCCCGGGTCGATGACGACGAAGCGGCGGCCTCCCGGCATCCAGACGTTCGTACACGAGGCCGGGGGAAGCGTCCGTGTCCTCACGGGTAGCACCCACACCCCGGGGATGAACTCGATCCGCGGGCTCGCTTCTTCGGCCAGGTTGACGGCGGCGATGTCCGCGGCGAGCCGCGCGACGCTGGCCGCGAGCTCGGTATGCATCCGTCGCAGGATCGGGAGGAGCGGCGGCGGCACAAGGCTGATGCCGGACGCCCAGTCCTGAAGCACCGCGCCGGGATCCGCGAAGGTCAGCGCTTCGATCTCCTGAGGCGCCGGGAGCTCTTCAGGGAGCGATGCGCCCTCGTCGAGCTCCGCAACGAAAAACAGGGTGCGGAATCGCCTGGGGAAGAGCGGAGGCGTCGTGCGCTCTCCCGCCGCATGCCACGCTCGGGCCGGCACGTCGATTCCCGTCTCCTCGCGGAGCTCGCGCGAGGCGCATCGTTCGAAGGCGCCCGCACGCTCCGGCCTATCGTCCGGCTCGAGCTTCCCGCCGGGGAAGGCGAGGTTGCCCGGCATGAAGCGCGCGTGGCGCGCGCGACGCCCGAGCAGCACGTCGAAGCCGCGGTCCGGACGCCGGCGCACGACGATTCCGGCTGCCGCGTCGATGGGTTTTGGGATCGGTGCCGGCTCGATGCCTTCCGGAAGCTCGCTCATGGTGAGAATGGGGTCAGGGGAAATAGGGGACACTCCCACGGCTGTCCAAGATAATCGTCTTGGACGGGATTGAGCTCCGAAAAGGCGCGGCACTTCGCCCTCCACACGCCGTCTGGTGTCGATTCTCAGAATGGGGTCCCCCCTGCTGTGCGAATGCTGTCCAAGACGGACGGCGTTCGGCTACGTGCCCACCGTTGGGCTTTTGTTCGTTGAAATCAGCCGGATCTGAGGGGATCAGGCGGCTGGGACGACTCCTAAGTCCTCGGATGCTGTCCAAGATCCCTGCCGAAAAAAAAGCTGTCTTGGACAGACCTGGGAGTGTCCCCTATTTCCCCGACCCCATTTCTACTTCTTTTCAAGGTGGCCGCCGAACGCGAAGCGCATCGCGGACAGCACGCGGTTCTGGAACTCCGCCTCGCCACGCGAGTCGAAACGTTCGTAGAGCGACGCGGTCAGGACGTGCGCGGGCACGCCTTCGTCGACGGCCGCAAGGATGGTCCAGCGTCCCTCGCCCGAATCCGAAACGCGGCCCGAGAACTCCGCGAGCTCCGGGCTTCCGGCCAGCGCCTCGGCGGTGAGGTCGAGGAGCCAGGAGGACACGACGCTCCCCCGCCGCCACACCTCGGTCACGTCCGCGAGATTGAAGTCGTACCTGTAGTACTCGGGGTCCCGGAGGGGCGTCGTCTCGGCGTCGGTATCACGCCCCGCCTTTCCGATGTTCGCGTGGCGGAGGATGTTCAGCCCCTCGGCGTAGGCGGCCATCAGTCCGTACTCGATGCCGTTGTGCACCATCTTCACGAAGTGGCCGGCGCCGTGCG
>JAYUCM010000224.1:0-9684 GCA_043740355.1 Acidobacteriota bacterium
CGCACCGGCGCCGTCGCTCAACATCCACCGGAGGAAGTCCTTCTCGAAGGCGAGCTCCGGATGTTGTTCCAAACTCTCGACCTTCGCCTCGATTTCCGGACTGAACGCGTCGGCCCTCATGCTGGCCGAAGACAGCTCGGAGCCGGTGGCCACCGCAGCGCGATGCTGGCCGCTCGCCACCGCCATGTACGCGTACTTGAGCGCGGTCATCCCCGCGACGCAGATGCCCCCGGTGGACACCACTTCACAGGCGGGCAAGCCGAGCTCGCCCTGGACCATGACGCCGTGGCCCGGCATCAACTGATCGGCGATCGACGTGCCGCAGGCGAGACAACCGATGGGCGGAAGCGCGCCGGTTGTCGGCGCCAGTGCGCGAACCGCCTTGGCGGTCATGCCGGCGTTGGTGTCGTTGAAGAGCAGTGTGGCGGGGTCGATGGCGTAATGACGGCTCCGGATGCCGTTGCTGCGCAGGATGGCTCGACGCGCCCGGGACGGCCTCGTGCCGACCTGGCCGAGGATGCGCTCCATCGCGTCGTTGCCGACGGGGGGGTTGGGGAGGAAGGCGCCCGTCCGCGTGATGTAAACCTCTGCATCAGCCATGTGCGGGGCACCCTCGCGCGTCGTCGGCCTCGCCGGACGGCGCCGCGAAGTACGCGCGCTGCCGAACGATGCGCTCACGCATCCACGGTCCCACGAAGCGCTTGATCACGGCGGACACCGGCGCCACGGTGAGGATCATCGTCGCGAGAAAGACGATGTAGAAGCAGAGAACGATGCGGCGCAACAGGGAGCTCGGTTGGCCCAGGATCAGGAGCAGTCGGCCCCAGAGTCGAAAACTCCGATAGCCGATCCTCTCCGAGGCGATCAACCGCTCGTTGACCCTGACGGCGCCCAGTCCCTTGAGCAACGGCTGGGGTGACGCGGCATCGAGAGCGGGCAGCCCCGCTTCGATGGCAGCGCCGAAACGGCGGGCGTCGGCGATGTCGGCGGCGGCGATGCCGGCCGCGGGCACCATGCCGCCGCAGAATGGCCCCCGTCGCCCGGTCAGCATCCACAACGGTGTGGAGATGAACGTCGCGGCGCTGTGTGCGCGGTCCGTGAGCACGACGTTGTCGATCAAGTGCGCGCCGAGCGCGTGCAGCCTTTGTTTCACGGTCTCCTGCGCCATCAGCCACATGTTACGGCAGGCGATGAGCGTGATCACGGGCCTTCCGCGCAGCAAGCGGACCGCATCGGGGCTTTGCAGGAAAGCCGCGACGGGCTGCGATGGAGACAAGAACCAGACCTGGTAGGCGAGAACGACGAGGTCGAAGGGTTCCCCGGCCCCGACCCGCAGCGGGTTGAGAGGCCGCGGCATGCCGTGCACCGTCTCGGGAAACGTGTTGAAAAACCGGAGGAACGGCCAAGGAAAGGGGTACGGCTCAACCGGATCGAGCGTTTCGAAAACCACCTCGACCGACGGGCTGGCGACGAGCGGCGCGGCGACGGATTGCACCACTGCGGCCAGTTGCCCGGTCTGCGAATACGAAACGAACAGCACCCGTTTCATGCGGAATCATTGTTTCACAGGGACGGACGCCGGTACGAGCGGCGTTCTCATCCCGCCATGGCTTCCTCCAAGATCTCGCGGACGGCCGTGATCCTCTCCCCGCGATTGTCCGGCGCGGGGAGCGTGACCACTCCGGAAGGGGTCATCGCGCCCCGCCGGCGCGCGACGAGCTCGATCAGGCGGCTCGGATCGACGGCGGTTTTCTCGTCGAAGCGAACCTGGAGCTTCGTGTCCACGATGTCCACGCTCTTCACGCCGGCGCGCTCGGCCGCCAGCCGCAATCGCGCCAGGTCGAAGAGGTTGCGCCCCGGGAGCGGCAGGTGACCCCAACGATCCTCCGTCTCGGTCAGCAACCGGTCGACCTGAGCCGCGTCCCTCGCGACCGAGAGACGCTTGTACAGCGCAAGGCGATCGCCGACGTCGTGCATGTAGCTTTCCGGCAGCTTGATGTCCACCGCGAGATGGAGCGATACCGGCGGACGCTCCTCCGTGGGCTCGCCCTTCAACGCTGCGACGGCATGCTCGAGCATCGTGCAGTAGAGGTCGAAGCCGAGGGACGCGATGTGGCCGTGCTGGCGCGAACCGAGGAACTCCCCCGCCCCCCGGATCTCGAGGTCGGCCGCCGCGAGCCGGAACCCGGAGCCCAGCTCGCTGAACTCCTGGAGCGCTTTCAAGCGACGGTGCGCGGTTTCGGAGAGCAGGGAGCGGCCTGGGATGAGGAAGTAGGCGTAGGCGTGCTGCGCGCTACGGCCGACGCGCCCTCGGAGTTGGTAGAGCTGAGCGAGCCCGAGGCGGTCGGCGCGGTTGACGATGATCGTGTTGGCGCGGGGGATGTCGAGGCCGTTTTCGATGAGGGTCGTGGTCACCAGCACGTCGGCCTCGCCGCGCGTGAACCGGAGCATCACTCTCTCGAGCTCCCGCTCGGGCATCTGACCATGCGCGACGACGACGCGCGCTTCGGGAACGAGCTCCAGGAGCGCGCGCACGACGGCGGGAATCGTCTCGACGCGGTTGTGAACGAAAAAGACCTGCCCTTCGCGCCGCATCTCTTGGCGAATCGCCTGCGCCAACACGTTCTTCCGGAACGGCATCAGGTACGTCTGGATCGCGGAACGCCCGGGCGGTGGCGTTTCGATGATCGAGAGATCGCGCACGCCCGCAAGCGACATTTGCAGCGAGCGCGGAATCGGGGTGGCGGTCATCGAGAGGACGTCGATGCCGATCGAGAGCTGCTTCAACCGCTCTTTCGCCGCGACGCCGAAGCGCTGTTCCTCGTCGACGACGAGAAGCCCGAGATTCTTGAACGCGACATCCTTCGACAGGAGCCGGTGCGTGCCGACGACCAGGTCGAGCTCTCCGGCCGCCAGATCGCGAAGAACGCGTCGCGTGTCGGCGGCGGTCCGGAAGCGCGAGACCATCTCGAGCTTCGCCGGGAACGGGGCGAATCGTTCCTTGATCGTCTCGAAGTGCTGAGCCGCCAGCACGGTCGTCGGGGCGAGGAGCGCGACCTGCTTTCCGTCCATCACGACCTTGAAGGCCGCCCGCACCGCAACCTCGGTCTTCCCGAAGCCGACATCGCCCACGAGAAGTCGGTCCATCGGCTTGGCCTGCTCGAGATCCTCCTTGACCTCGCGGACCGCCCGCTCCTGGTCGACGGTCAGCTCGAACGGGAACGCCGCCTCGAGCTCGGCCTGCCAAGGCCCGTCGGCGGCGAAGGCGTGGCCGGTAGCGGCCCGGCGCCGGGCGTAGAGCTCGAGCAGCTCCTTCGCCATCGATTCGACCGACTTGCGGACCCTGCTCTTGACCTTCTCCCAAGAACCGCCGCCCAACTTGTCGAGGATCGGGTGATGCCCCGAGACGCCGCTGTACTTCTGCACGAGGTCGAGGCGGTCGGTCGGAACGAAAAGCCGGTCACCCCCCAGGAACTCCAGGATCATGAAGTCGCGGTTGACGCTGCCGCCCTTCGGGCGCCCCAAGCCCGCGTAGCGCCCGATCCCATGGTCGACATGGACGACCAGGTCCCCGACCTTGAGATCCCGGAAGTCGGTAAGAAACGCGGTGCGACTCCCCGACTTGCGCTCCGGCGCGTGCCTCTCCTCGCCGAAGATCTCGCGCTCCGAGTATACGGAGACCCTCGGCTCGGCAAACTCGAACCCTTCGCGCAATCCCGCGACGGCGATCGTCGCGTCGAGCTCGTACCCCGCGAGGAGCTCCGCGAGCCGGGTCGCGCTTCCCGGCGCGCGTAACACGCAGAGGATCTTCTCGCCTCTGGTCCTAGCCTCCCTCAGCGCGGCCGCGAAGTCGGCCACGCGCCCCGCGAACGATCGCGCGCGGCGAGACGACCACGCGACGTGGAGGACCTCGGCGCCAAGCTCCCCCGCGTCGAGCTCGCGGAAGGCGAGCACCGACTCGCGGAGTGCGGCCAGCGCGTTCGTCTCCGGAACGAACAGCACGGAAGGGCGCGGCAACACGCGGTCTCCGCTGGCCTCGTGCGACGCGCGGAGCTCGTAGCCGGAGCGCACGAGCTCTTCTTCCACCCGCTCCGGCTCGTCGACGACGAGCGCGAACCCGCGGGCGTAGTCGAAGACCGTCGAAGGCTCAGCGGAAGTCAACGCGGCGAGCGCCTCGAAGCCCGGAAGATGCCCGGCGGAACGCAGCGCATCGAGCTTCGCGCGAAACTCGGACACGGCGCCGTCCTCCTCGCGAGCTTGGCGCAACCCCGCTTCGAGGAAAGCGGCGAGGCGGGAGACGGCCGCGTCGGTCGCCGGGTTCTCGGCGGCAGGGCCGATCAGCGCCTCGGCGACGCTACCGGTCGAGCGCTGATGATCGGGGTCGAACGATCGAAGCGACTCGACCGTGTCGCCGAACAATTCGATGCGTACCGGCTCGTCGGCTTCCGGCGGAAAGACGTCCACGATGCCGCCGCGTCGCGAAATCTCTCCCGGGCCTTGGACGGTGTCGACACGGCGGTATCCCGCGCGCAAGCTGTCGAGGAGGAATCGTTCCGGAGCCAGCGTGTCGCCGGCGACGACCGCGCGCGAGCTCGCACGGAGCTCGGCCGGCGACGCCAGCCATGAAAGCAGCGCGGACGCCGGCACGAGAAGCACGTCGAGGTCGTTCCGTAGGAGACGCCCGAGCGCACGTACCCTCTCGCGCTCCACCTCGGGGTGCGGCGGGATGTCGTTGTAAGGATCGCAGGCCAGGGCGGGGAACACGACGACCCCTCGTGGATCCCGGCCGAGGAGGTTTGCGAGGGCGACCAGGTCCCGCTGCCACGCCATGAGCGCGGCGTCGTCGTGGACGACGAGCATGAACTTGCGTTTTGTACGCGCAGCGAGCAGCGTCAACACCGCGGCCCGCGCGGGACCGATCAGGCCGCTTGCGGCGACGCGGTCCTTTCCGGCGGCAAGCGCGCTCTCTATGGCGATGAAGGCGGGCGCGGCGACGAGGGACGCAGCCAACGAGGGGTCCCCGGTCATGAGGCGTCGGCCGCTCCGCTGTCGGGATTGTAGAGGCCGCGGCGGAACCGCCAGCGCACGCGCAGCACGTCCGCGATCATGTTCAAGGGGTCGCCCACGATCGAGACCTTCGACCCGGTGACGTTGCGCCAGGTGACCGGCACGTCGGCGACCGACAGTCCGAAACGCGCGCAAAGGAACAGCAGCTCGACGTCGAACGCGAAGCCATCGACCACCATTTTCTCGAAAAGGGGCTTCACGCGATCGCGGTCCATCAGCTTGAATCCGCACTGCGTGTCGTGAAAGGGAAGCCCCGTCAATGCGCGAATGATGACGTTGAAGCTTCGCCCCATCGTCTGACGCGGCCAACCCTGCCGGACCTCGACGTTCGAGTCCGGAAGCGCCCGGGAGCCGATGACGACGTCGACGTCGCGATCGCGGATCACCTGGGCGAGCTTCGCGTGTTCCGCAATCGGCGTCGAGAGGTCGGCGTCGGTCAGAAGCACGAACCGTCCCCGCGCTTCGAGGACCCCGTGCCGGACCGAGTAGCCTTTGCCGCGGTTTTCGCCGTTGGCGACGACGCGGCCGCGCCGGCCGGTAAGCGCCTTCGCGGCCCGGTCGGCCGTACGGTCCTTCGAGCCGTCGTCGACGACGAGGATCTCCGCGTCGATGCCTCCCGCGTCCAGGTACGACGCGATCTTTTCGAGGGAGAGCGCGAGCCGCTCCTCTTCGTTGTACGCCGGCACGACGATCGACAGAAACGGCCGGCTGAACTTGGAGATCATCGGGGCGCGTCTACCTTCCGGGGACGGGCAGCGCCCCCCCGCTCTCGACGAAGCGGTCGTAAGCGACGAGTTGTCCGCCCCGCACGACGTACAAACGCGGATACTGTACGACGTCGCCCTTCCGGTCGAACGCGAGACGGCCGGTCGCCCCGTCGTAGTTGTCGATATGCAGCAGCGCGTCGCGGATGTCATCCGCGTCCCACGATCCCGCCTGCGTCGCCGCTGCCGCGAGCACGCGCACGGTGTCGTAGGCGTGCGCGGCGTAGACGTCCGGTTCGGTCGCGTAGCGCGCGGCAAAAGCGGCAGCGAACGAGCGGACGCCCGCGGAGTCCGCGGTGGCGTCGAAATCGGAGAGCGGGAAGACGAGATTCTCGGCGGCGGGTCCCGCAGCGCGGATCAGCTCGGGCGCGGCGACCGACGCTCCGAGAACGATCGGACGGAGGCGCGTTTCGCGCAGGAGTCTCAGCGCCGTCGCCAGGTCGGAGACGTACGCCGGGATGTAGACGCCGCGCGGAGCCAGGGCCGGCAACGCGGCCACGGCGTCCGCGATCGCCGTGGGGTTCCCCTCGGGGAAGGTGAGCGAGGCGACGACGCTTCCGCCCGAAGCGCCGAGCCGCTCCGCGAACGCGTGCGCGAGGCTCGCGCCGTACTCGTTGTCGACCGCCAGCACGGCGACGCGGTCGAGCCCGAGATCGCGCGCGAAATCCGCCATCGACGCCCCTTCGAGAACGTCAGACGGGAAGGTGCGAAAGATGTACTCCCCCGCCTCGGTCAGCTGCGGCGCGGAGGCGGACGGAGAGATGAGGACGACGTGGTGCCGCTCGCAGTACGGCGCCAGCCGCAGCGTCACCGTCGACGAAACCGCTCCGAGAACCGTCGACACGCCCTCGTGCTCGACGAGCTCGCGCAGGGCGGCGAGCCCGATCTCGGGGTTTGTGGAATCGTCGCGGTAGAGGAGCCGGAGCTTGCGCCCGGAGACGCCGCCCGCGGCGTTGAGCTGTTCGACGGCCAAGTCGAACCCCCGCACGATCTGCTCGCCGTAGGACGAGGCGGCGCCGCTTCGCGAGACGATGGCGCCGACGAGCGCGGGCTTCCCGCAGCCCGCGAGGAGCGCGAGCGTCAAGGCGGCCGGGAGTTTCCGCGTCACCCCGCTCTTACGTGCGCATGCGGCCGGCGACGAGAAGCCGCGTCAGCGCCTTCTTCAGCGATAACTCAATCATGAGCATGTCCTGGTCGGACAGCTTGGCGGTCTGCTTCATGCTCTCTTCCGCGCGGCGCTTCGCCTCGCGCGCGCGCTCCACATCGATCTCGCGCGACGATTCGCACAGGCTCGCGAGAATCGTGACGCGATGAGGGAGGACCTCGACGGTGCCGTCCGCGACCGCGAGATAGTGCGTGCCGCTCGGGTCCTTGTAGGAGATCTCCCCCACTCCCAGACGCGTGAGGAACGGAGCGTGGCCGGGAAGAACGCCGAAGTAGCCGTCGATTCCCGGCACCACGACCTCGCTCGCTTCGACCGAGAGGATCTTGCGCTCAGGGGTGACGATCTCGAGATCGATGGACTCGCTCACGCCTTCGCCTTCATCGTTTGAGCCGCCTCCCGAGCTTCGTCGAGCGTGCCGACGTAGAGGAACGCCTGCTCGGGCATGTCGTCGCACTTGCCGTCGACGATTTCTTTGAATCCCTTGATGGTGTCTTCGATCTTGACGTATTTGCCCTTGTATCCGGTGAACTGCTCCGCGACGTGGAACGGCTGGGAGAAGAACCTCTGGATCTTGCGCGCACGCGAGACGGTGAGCTTGTCGTCCTCGGAGAGCTCGTCCATGCCGAGAATCGCGATGAGGTCTTGCAGATCCTTGTAGCGTTGGAGGACCCCCTGCACTTGGCGCGCGACGGCGTAATGCTCTTCGCCCACGATGCGCGGGTCGAGAATGCGGGACGTCGAGGCCAGCGGGTCGACGGCGGGATAGATGCCCAGCTCCGCGATCTGGCGCGACAGGTTCGTCGACGCGTCGAGGTGGGCAAACGTCGTCGCCGGGGCCGGGTCGGTATAGTCGTCGGCGGGGACGTACACCGCCTGCACCGAGGTGATCGAACCCTTCGTCGTGGAGGTGATGCGTTCCTGCATCTCGCCCATCTCGCTGGAGAGGGTCGGCTGGTAGCCGACCGCCGAGGGCATGCGCCCGAGCAGCGCCGACACCTCGGAGCCCGCCTGCGTGAAGCGGAAGATGTTGTCGATGAACAGGAGAACGTCCTGGTGCTGCACGTCGCGAAAATACTCGGCGACGGTCAGGCCCGTCAGGGCGACGCGCAGGCGCGCCCCCGGCGGCTCGGTCATCTGACCGTAGACGAGCGCGACCTTGCTCTTCTTGAACTCTTTGATGTTGACGACACCCGACTCCTGCATTTCGAGCCAGAGGTCGTTTCCCTCGCGCGTGCGCTCGCCGACCCCGGCGAAGACCGAGTAGCCGCCGTGCTTCAACGCGACGTTGTTGATCAACTCCATGATGAGCACGGTCTTGCCGACGCCCGCGCCGCCGAAGAGGCCCGTCTTTCCACCCTTCATGTACGGCTCGAGAAGATCGACGACCTTGATGCCCGTCTCGAACATCTCGACCTTCGTCGATTGATCCGCGAAGGGCGGCGCTTCGCGGTGGATCGGCCAACGCTCCGTCACCTCGATGTCGCCCAGCTTGTCCACGGCCTTGCCGACGACGTTGATGACGCGACCGAGGGTGGCCTCGCCGACCGGTACCGTGATCGGCTCGCCGGAATCCTCCGCGCGCATCCCGCGCACCATCCCGTCGGTGGGCTCCATGGCGATCGTGCGGACGCGGTTTTCGCCGAGGTGCTGCTGCACCTCGCAGATGACGTCCACCGGAATGCCGGTCTCTTGACCCGCGTCCACGATGCGCACCGCGTTGTAGATCGCCGGAAGGTGGCTCTCGTCGAACTCGACGTCGACGACCGGACCGATGACCTGAACGACTCTCCCGAGATTGACCATTCGGATCTCCGCTATTCCAACGCCGCCGCGCCGGACACGACCTCGATGATCGCGGTCGTGATGGAGGCCTGGCGTACGCGGTTCATGTGGAGGGTGAGGGCCTCCGTCAGCTCTTTGGCATTCTTCGTGGCCGAATCCATCGCGGTCATGCGCGCGGCGTGCTCGGCGGCGGCGGATTCCAGCAAGGCCCGCCACACCTGGATGCGGACGTAACCGGGGAGGATCGCCTCGAACAGGGACTCCGGATCCGGCTCGTAGATGTAGTCCTCGGCGTCTCCCACCGCGACCAGTTCCGCCCGGGGAATCGGCAGGATCTGCTCGACGACCGGTCGTTGCGAGACGACGTTCTTGAATTCGTTGTAGGCGATGTACACGGCGTCGACCGCACCGCTGGTATAGCGCTCGATGAGGTCGTCGCCGATCAACTGGGCGGTGGAGAATTCGAGATTCCGGAAGATGTCCACCCACTCGGCCGTGATCGTCAACCTTCGCCGGCGGACGAAGTCGCGTCCGCGGCGACCGACCGTCATGACGTTCGGCGCGTCCCTCCGGTGCTGGTCCAGGAACGAGGTCGTGGCCTTGATGGCGTTCGCGTTGAACGAGCCGCACAGGCCGCGGTCCGACGTCACGAGGACCAGCTCGACCTTCTTGACGTCGCGCTGGACGAGCAGCGGATGGAGCTCGGGGTTCGCGCGCGCGGCGAGAGACGCCAGCACCTTCCCGGTCGTCAGCGCGAACGGCCGCGCGGCGAGAATCCGGTCCTGGGCACGACGCAGGCGGGCGGCCGAAACCATCTTCATGGCCTTCGTCACCTGCATGGTGTTCTTGATGGAGCGGATGCGCCGCTTGAGATCGTGGGTCTTCGCCATGCGTCTACTTCGCGGG
>JAYUCM010000225.1:0-1589 GCA_043740355.1 Acidobacteriota bacterium
GCGCCGGGTTGTCGTTCAACTTCGTCGGCCCATGGAAGACGATCTGGCAGGGGAGTTACGGGCGAGCGATAGCGTCCGACGTGCCCGAGCTCGAAGGGACGCAGGAGTTCCAGCTCGTCATCCTGAAACTGTTCTGATCGGCGGCGATGTTACTCTGAGCGCGCATGAAGCAGCTCTTTCAGGACCCCAAGGCCGGTACGATCCAGGTCGTCGACATTGCGCCGCCCGCGCTCCGCCCCGGCACCATCCTTGTCCGCAACGCGTTTTCCGTCGTCTCTCCAGGCACCGAGCGAAGCACGGTGTCCGCGGCGCGCAACTCCTACATCAAGACCGCGAGGGCGCGCCCCGATCTCGTGCGGCGCGTGCTCGACACCGTGAAGCGCGAGGGCGTGCTGGCGGCGTACCGAAAGGTGCAGGCGAAGCTCTCCGAGCCGCAGGCCCTGGGCTACTCCTCCGCGGGGACGGTGATCGCCGTCGGACCGGGGACGGAGGACCACTTTCGCGTGGGAGATCGCGTCGCGTGTTGCGGACAAAACGTCGCCAGCCACGCTGAAATCGTCTGCGTTCCGACGAACCTCGCGGCTCGCGTGCCCGACGGTGTGTCCCTCGAGGACGCCGCCTTCTCGACCCTTGGCGCCATCGCTCTACACGGGGTGCGCTTGGCCGAGCCGCAGCTCGGCGGACGGTACGCCGTCATCGGTTGCGGCATTCTCGGATTGTTCGCGACGCAGCTCCTGCGGGCGCACGGCGGGCGCGTCGCGGCCTTCGACCTCGATGAGGGCCTCGTCACGCGAGCGAAGAGCCTGGGTGCCGAAGCGGGGTTGGCCGGGGGAACCGACGACCAAGTCCACGCGGCCCTCGCGTGGACCGATGGGCTCGGCGCCGACGCCGTCATCGTCACGGCCGCCTCGTCCAGCGACGCACCGATGGTCGCAGCCGCGGCGATGAGCCGCGACCGCGCCAAGGTCGTCGCCGTGGGGCTCGTGCCGTTCGGCCTTCCGCGAGAGATCGCCTACGCGAAAGAACTGGAATTGCGGATCTCGCGCTCGTACGGGCCCGGGCGCTACGACGCGGGGTTCGAGGAAAAGGGCCTCGACTATCCCGCCGGCTACGTGCGGTGGACCGAGACAAGAAACCTCGAGGCGTTCCTCCATGCCGTCGGAGGGGGTCGCGTGAGCATCGGATCTCTCGTCACCCATCGTTACGGCCTCGACGAGGCGCCGGCGGCGTACGACATGCTCGTTTCGAAGGAGGGCCCACGTCCTCTGGGCGTTGTGATCCGCTACCTCGACGCGAGCGCGGCCGCGCCGCGGTCGGCGCCTCTACCCGGGCCCGCGAGTGTGCGCCCGGCAGGGCCGGTTGCGGGGGACATCGGCATCGGATTCATCGGCGCCGGTGCTTTCGCTCGCGGAGTGCTGCTCCCGCTGTTTCAGGGACGCTCGGGGACCGTGCTGCGCCGCGTCGCGACCGCCCACGGGCTGACGGCCTTCGACGCGCAGAGAAAGTTCGGCTTCAAGGAGGCCGGAACGGATGCGAGTGAGATTCTCGCGGATCCGTCCATTGACCTCGTCTGCATCACGACGCGCCAC
>JAYUCM010000226.1:0-9655 GCA_043740355.1 Acidobacteriota bacterium
ACCCCATTAATTGCCGTCGACGTAGGTGGGCTTCGACGCGATCCCGTGAAAGTTGATCTCGCGACGCCTCACCTGATCGGCGAGCAATTCGTCGATCACGCCCATCTCGTTGATCTCTCCGGCCTTCAAGGCGGCGTAGTGGAAGCGGCAGAACCCTTCCAGGTAGGCGGCGTCGGCGCAGAACTCGGACCCGCCGTGGCTGGTTCGGAAACGACAATGATTCACGGTATCGTCGGCCTCCTGATCGCATTATAGACGGCGGCCCCGGATGGGATCGTTACGTCGATAACCAAAATGTCGGTGGAGCGGCGATGGCGCGAAGCCGGCCGCCGGGAATGCCGATGGCCACGCATTTGCAGTCCCATCGAGCGACCCCAGCCCCGGCAGCCGCCGGGCGACGAAGCCGCCAACCGATCGGGCGCTTCGGGCCGGGCCGGGATGTCGACGAGGTCCACCCCCCTCGCCCGGAAGGTTGCCCCCCTCCCGGCGGTCCTCGGCGGCGTTCCGGTCCGGCGTCTTTTGTTTCCGGCTACAATCCATCGCATGAACGACGTCCGTCGCTCACGTGGCTTCGAGCCGTTGGGCGCAACCGGAGCACAGGCGCTCGGGCTCTCGCGCACGCGCGCCAAAGACCTCGAGCTGCACGCGGCGTGGCGGCACGTGGCCGGTCCGGCGCTGGCGCGCCGCGCTTCGGTCGTGGTGCTGCGGCGGGGTGTTCTCGAGCTTGCGATCGCGGAGCCGGAGTGGCGTCGCGTCCTCGAGAACCTCTTTCCGGAGCTCGGCGCGCGGTTCGCGCGCCACCATCCTGCCTTGGGTGTGACCCGCTTCCGCCTCGTCGACGCCCGCGCCCGATGAACCGGATTCCGTGCACGGTGGCCGCGAGCTTGTTGATCACTGCGGGCAACTCGGAATTCCCGCCAGCGCAACAACCACCTCCCGTGGATCGCGGTGCCGGACCGAATTAGCGTCGGGTCCTATCGATCCAGCGGTCACGACGTGGCAAACCGCCCGACCGGCTGACGCGTGACCGCTCGCGCGAAATTCGAAAACTTGAACCCGACGCTAATTCGGTCTGGCACGCGTACGCCGTACGCAGAGTTTCGCGTGCAAACCAAGTCCGCAGAGCGACTTGCGGCCCAGCGATCAACAAGCTCGCGGCCACCATGGATTCCGTTCGGCGGCAGGTCAGTAGCGTAGGGTCGCGACCGCGAGGCGCGCGCGGCGAGCGACGCTGAACAGCTGCTCGTCGTGCAGGACCTCGACGCTGACGTCCCAGCCGCGGGGGAGCAGAGCTCCGAGCGCATACTCGCTTCCCGAGACATCCCCGCGTTCGAGCCCGGAAGACACGTAGATGCGCGCCGATCCGAGCGCGGGGGAGGCCCATCTCACAGCACAGCGCGCGTGCCAACCGGTGTTCCCTCCGAACGCGCTGTCGATCAGCCACCCCGCGCGCACCTGCGCATCGAGCGCGCCCGCCCGTCCGAGCGCGACGCCGGGTTCGGCGCGATTCCAACCGGCCGACTCGACGCCGGCTTCGAGCACGTTGATGCTGGTCACCGTGCCGTTGAGGTCGTTGGCGACATGGTTCGAGCGGTGGTGGAACCACGCTCCGGCACGCCACGAGGCGAAGGGGTGCGCCACGCCCACGTCGTAGAGGTAGAAGACGTCGTTCCTGTCGCCGGAGGTGAGCACGTTGCCATCGACCTCGATCTCGAGATACGTCCCCCGGAGAAACGGCGGCGACGCGACGCGCAGGTCGACGCGCAGGAGACCTCGTCCGCGGGCGCCGGCCCCGGCGGCGCAAGAGCCCGCGATCTCGGGCGGCGTTTCACGGACACCCCCGGAGCGCACCCCCTCGGCGACGTCGAAGCCGGCGAGCAATCCGTCGGTTCCGAGACCGAGCGGGTTGCCGCCGTGCAGCCATCGGACGAAGACCCCGAAGCGGCGGTCGGCGCCGAGGTCGAACTCGAGGCGCGGCCCGATCGTGACGTCGAAGCCGCCGTCCCTCCCCAAGAGCGCGTCGGCCGTCGCGTCGGCCCCCACCGCGATCCGTCCGCTGCGCGTGGCACGGCCCAGGAACCGCACCGCTCCCGTCGCCGCAAGGATCGCATCGACGCCGCGGTGCGCGACGACCGCCGCCAGCGAAGCGCGCCCCGACCAGCCGAACGAGCCCGAAGCGCCGTGGAAGCCGCGAGACTCCCAGCCTGCTCCCGCCACCCGCACGCGGCCTCGCCCCGGGGCGTCGACGAGAACGTAGCCCTGCTCGCCCGCGAACACCTCGATCGCTCCGCGGCCGTCGATCTCGCGGCGTGCGCCCATGAATCCGCCGTAGCTCACCTGGGAGACCAAGAACGTGAAGTTGGAGGTCGCCTTCTCGATCGCAGTGACCGCGCGGACCGAGGCGAACAGCCTCCACGGCCCCACTTGGGCGAAAGGCAGCTCGGCCGCGACCGTCCCGACGAGATCCAGCCGATCCGAGGCGATCCAGGCCAGCGATCCTTCCGCGTAAGGCCCGCTCTCCTCGGCGCGCGCGGCCCCTGGGGCGGCGCACGCGAGCAGCACCGCCAAGAGCGCGCGGGCGCTCACCTGAGTGGGTCGGCGACGAGCGACCAGGCGGCGACGCCTTCGGCCGAAACACCGGCGGCGTCCGTGACCCTGACGCGGAGTCGGTACGGTCCCGCCGGCCACGTCGCGGTCGTCTCGAGCGCGAAGCCCTGCCCGCGTTCGGTGCCGTCGTGCTCCTGCGGCGCCCCGAGCGCCCGCCAGCGGCCGTCTTTTTCTTGACCCTCGAGCTGATACGCGAGGTGGTACGGGGCGGGACCGCCGTAGACCTCGTAGAAGATCCGGAGCGGAGCGCCCCGCTCGACCTTCGCCGAAGCAAGCGGTGTGACGTGAAATCCACCGACGATGTAAGGGGCGTCGTAGCTCGCCTGCGCGGCGAACGGGAGCGGCTCCATCACGCTCGCGAGGACGATGTCGGAAAGGTGGAGCGCCTGGCTTCCCGGCAGCGGCTCGACGCGGCCTCGGAAGATGCGGCTCACTCCCGTCCCCGGCTCGACCGCGAGCACCGTGATTTCCCACGGCACCGGATCCAACAGCACGCGTCCCTGCGCGATCCGCTTGTCGCCCTCGTTTTCGATCCGGAAGGACCCCTCGCCGAGGATATGCGCACCGGTCTTCACTCCCTTGCGGGCGAAGCGCGCGAGGATCGAAGGGGGCTCGACACCCTGAGGTCCCGGGATGGAGACCGTAACGACCGCGAGAAGCCCGGAGCCCCCGGGCTGAAAACGATCGATCGCGAGCGGGAGCGGCTCGTAGGCAAACGTCTCGATCGTCTCGATGCTGTCCAAGAGGACCGCCTCCTGCGGTGGGACCTCCTGCAGCTTCCCGAGATCGAGCATCACCCCAAGCGCGTCGCCGCCGGGCTGGATCGACGTGAGGAAGTTGCCGATACCCGCGGTGCGATTGTCCTCGACCTGCGACCAGGTGAAAAACGGGCTGCTGAGCTTGGGGTCGTAGGACACCCGGTACTCGCCCGAGATGCTCCGTACGAAAGGAACGAAGACGACGGGGTCGACGTCCCGCCGGCCCCCGGGCTTCTGATAGACCCAACGGATGAGTCCCGTGCTGTCCGAAACGCCGGTTCCCGCGTTGGCGTTCGGGTCTTCCTTGACCTCGTCGGGAGGGCCGTACAGGATGTAAATTTTGCCCCGGTCGGTCTGCCAGCCGGGCCCGGCGCTATCCAAAAATTTCTCGTTCGCCTCTCGGACACGGTTCCAAAAGAGCTGCCGGTACTCGTTGACGAGCGTCGCGGACGTGGGATCGCGCCGGCGCCAGAAACGCTCGATGAAAGCCACCCGCTCCGGGTCCGTCTTCTGGGACTTGAATTCTTTGATCTCCGCCGTGTCGACGAGGTAGTGAACCGGCCCATCGAGCCATTGACGGAGCGATTCCTTCCGGGCTGGAGCAGGGGTGGCGGCGAGCAAGACGACCGAACCCAGCGCGAGAAGACCGGAAACGACCTTCGGAGGGGTGCGCACACGCGGAGTATAATCCGCCGTTCCTGTCCTCGTCGGAGAGCGGATGCGGGTCGTTCCGAACGTCTGGGCCGTCGAAGTGGCCGTCGTCTTGCAAGAAAGTGGGAGACCGGTCGGGCATCAAGAGGCCGCAGACCCTATTGTTCAGAGGCGGGCCGGAAGATATTCGGACGAGAATGGGGAATCATGAGCAGGCGTGTCGTCGTAGCGACGGACAAGATCGAGGGTTTGAACGCGGCCTAGCGCCGTGCGGGAGAAGCCGTCCATGGAGAACAAGATCGTGAACATCGGGCAGTCGATTCACATCAAGGGTGAGCTGACCGGAAACGAGGATCTGACGATCGAGGGAAAGGTCGAGGGGAAGGTCTTCCTGAAGGACCACAACCTGACGGTGGGCGCGAACGGCAAGATTGTCGCCGAGATCCAGGCCAAGACCGTCATGATCCTCGGTGAAGTCACCGGGAACATCACCGCGGATGACAAGGTCGAAGTCGCGGCGACGGGAACGATGCGCGGCGACATCCACGCGCCTCGGGTCGTCCTTGCGGACGGCGGGAAGTTCAAGGGCTCGATCGACATGGACAAGAAGTCGGGGAACTCGGTTTCGACGTCGGCCTCGACGTCGGTTCCGTCGTCGGTTCCGTCGTCGGCCGGAAGGCCCGTGATGGAACCGGTGGGCGCCGGGGCGCCGTCGAAGGGCGCGACCCTCTAGGCACGAGCCGTGGCTCACCACTCGAGTATCGCGGACGTTTCTCCCGTGGCCGCCGCCGGCCAGCCGTGCGGCGGGCTCGGCCGGGCGATCGCGCGCGCGTTCCGCGAGGGGAAGCCTCAGATCTTGGTCTTGGGCCCGTTGTGCGGCGAGAGCGTCGTCTATCTCGCCGGCCGGGGCGCGCGCGTGCATGTCGACGAGGTCGAGCTCCCGGAACCGGTCCCGCCCCGGCAGCCCGGAGAGCCGGCGCCCGCGCTGCGTCCCGTGAGGCTCGAACATCCCTCCGACGCGTTCGATCTCGTGCTCGCGTGGGAGATGCTCGATTTCGTTCCGCCCGAGAGGCTCCACGAGTTCGGCGCCGAGATCTTCCGCGTGCTGAGAGTCGGCGGGCAGCTCGTCGCCTTCGCCCACCAGAAGCCGCCGTCGGAGCGGGCGATCCTTCCGCGCTACCGGCTCTTGGCCGACGACCTGATCGTGCGTGAAGAGCCAGGGAGCCCGGCGATACGCCGCTACGTCCACCCCAATCGCGAGTTCGAGCGCGCGATTGCGGGTCTTTCCGTGCAGAGCATCCACCTGCAGCGCTCTCAGATGCGGGAGATCCTCGCCTCGAAGGCCGGCGTGGGATGAGGCTCGCGGATCGCATCCGGCACGTCACGCTCTCGCCCACGTTTCGGATCAACGCGATCGCACGCCGGATGAAGGCGCAGGGGATCGACGTCCTCGATTTCAGCGTCGGCGAGCCGGACTTCGACACGCCACTTAGCGCGAAGGAGGCCGGGAAGTCCGCGATCGACCGCAACATCACCCGCTACACGGCCAACGAAGGCACGCTCGAGCTGCGGCAGGCCATCGTCGCCAAGCTGAAAGCGGACAACGGCCTGACCTACGAGGCCGACCAGATCCTCGTGTCTCCCGGCGCCAAGGCGTCGCTGTACTGCGCGGCGATGGCGCTGTTTTCTCCCGGCGACGAGATCCTCGTGCCGCAGCCGTACTGGGTCTCCTATCCGGAGCAGATCCGGCTCGCCGGCGCCACGCCCGTCGTGATCGAGGCGCGCGAGGAGAACGGCTTCAAGCTCGAGGCGATCGAGCTCGACGCCGCGGTCGGTTCGAAGACCAAGGGGATCATCCTCAACTACCCGAGCAATCCGACGGGCGCCTGTTACGACCGCGCCGAGCTCACAGCACTCGCCGAGATCGTCGTCGAGCATGACCTCGTCGTCGTCGCCGACGAGATCTACGAGAAGCTCCTCTACGACCGCCGCACGTTCACGAGCATCGCCGCGCTCGGCCCCGAGATCGCGGCGCGCACGGTCGTCGTCAACGGGATGAGCAAGGCCTTCGCGATGACCGGATGGCGCATCGGCTACGCCGCCGGCCCGAAGGAGATCGTCGACGCCATGGCGAAGGTGCAGAGCCACACCACCTCGCACCCCGCCTCGATGTCCCAGTTCGCGGGCGACGTCGCGCTGCGCGAGGCGGGGGAGGATGTCCGGCGCATGGCGGCCGAGTTCGAGCGCCGCCGCGACGCGATCGTCGCGCTCCTCGCGAAGCTCCCCGGGGTGACCTGCGTTCCTCCCGCCGGGGCGTTCTACGTTTTCCCCAACGTCACCGGCCTATTCGGCCGGGCGATCGGCGGCCGCAAGGTCGCCTGCGGTCAAGACGTCGCCGAAGCCCTCCTCGAAACCACGCGCGTCGCGGTCGTGCCGGGCGAAGCGTTCGGCTCGCCCGATCACGTCCGCATCTCGTTCTCGTGCGCGATGGAGACGATCCAAGAAGGCCTGCGAAGGATCGGCGAGGCGATCGGGTAGCTCCGACCTCAGATCCGGATCGAGATTCCCAGGGCGATCACCGGCCAGAGCTTGTAGTTCTTGATCTGGTCCTCGATCTTGGCTTCTTCGGCACGTAGATCGGAGGGCGCGACGAGGCCGCTCGATGACGTGACCGTGGCCTGCCCGGACCCCTGATGAACGACCCCGACGTCCAGGAGAAACCTCACGCGATGGCCGCTCTTGGCGGCGTTGCCGTAGCCGACGCCGATGTAGGGCGTGTTCTTCTTGAAGCGTATCGAGCCGTCCAGCTCGCCGACCAACGCGGGGGGGTAGGTGTTGCCCCCGATCGTCACATCCGATGTCGGCACCGCGATCAGGTCGATCGCGTTGCGGTTCCGCAGGAATCCCGCGGAGATGCGGAAGTTGTTCTTCAGAGGATGGAAGTCCGCGATGACGCCGTAGCCTCCGAGCTTGACGTCCGCGTCGTAGTCCACGTCGGTTTCCGAATACGACCTGGACGCGTTGACGGCGTTGACCGTGCCGCGCAAGCTGAACCAATCGACGATCCGTCCCGTCAGGTCGAGGCCGACGCCGTAGGTTCCCCCCTTGATACCGATTCCAAGACGATCGCCTGCGGAAGCTGCAGAGCATGCCGCGATCACGGCGACCGAGCAGACCAACGCCCGTAGAGTTCTCATGTCTTCACCCTCGTCGCCGTGCGGCTATTTCAGACGAACGGTCTGGACCCAGGAAGACGTCTTGCCGAAATCATCCGAGACGATCACGCCGTGGGGGCCCGCCACGTAGACGTACTTCCCGTCGGCGCTCACCGCGACGGAGACTCCGGCGTTGGGGTCCGCGATGTTGAACTTCTCCGAATACTTCTCCTGGATCTTCTGCGCTTGGAGCGCGCTCGGGGCGGCGATGAACGCGGCCACGAGGACGACGGCGACGGCCGCGAGGATCACCGCGCGGCGTCCGATACGGATCACGATCAGGGGCTGGCTAGTCATCGCGACTCCTCCGGCCTCGTCGTCTTGACGAGGCGATCGATGGCGCCGCTCGCGGCGCGCTGGGCTGACTCCACCTTCGTTTTCGGCTCCATGTACTCGGGCTCGCCGCGCAGCGAGCGCCGCCCTTCCCGCACGGTCGTCTCGATGCGCGTCAGGCGCCCGTCTTGACGGACCAGCGCGATCTCACCGACTGCGTGTTTCGTCCACTCCCCGGGCCGCTTCTTCCGATCGGAGGCGCTGTTGAAAAACCACGTCCCGAACTTGACGGCCGACAGCAGCCCGTCGGTGGTGTAGACGTAGTCCAGCGTGCGGCGGAGGTAAGCATCGGGGCTCCCCGAGATCTCTCCCAAAATCTCCCGCGCGACGAGGCGGTTCCCCAAGACGGTGTCGCGAATCGTGGCTTGCAATCGCGATTCCTTGGAGGACCGGCCGAAGCTCACGCGGCCCTCGACCTCGGCCCCGTCGGGGCCGGGGGTCCAGGTGTAGCGCTCACCGGTCCGAGACGCGACGGTCTCCTCGACGATCCCCGCATCGGAGAGCTTCGAGGAGATCGTCAGATCGGTGTCGGACGGTGGGAACTGGATCAGGTACGGCACGTCGCCCCAAAAACGATTCGTAGCAGCGGTCGCGCTCATTCCCACCAGCCGTGCGCAACGGGGACAGAAATCGTCGGCGCCGAGCAGGGCCCGGCAGTAAGGGCAGGCTGTCGGCCGGGGCGCCGGGTCGGCCCACGACGGCGACAGGACGAACGCGACCACGGCGAGGGCGATGGCGGCGAAAGCGGCGATCTTCATCGAGGGCTCCTCCTCCGGCGTCTTCGGGCGACGGCGGGGACGAGAATATAGTCCTGCGTGAGACCGAGTCGCGTCGTCATGATGCGACTTTCCCCGGAATTTCAACCTGTTGCCTTGAGGTAACCGCTTGACCGGCAGAGGCGGTGGCACGATCCAAGAGCCTCGCGGTATGTTCACCCCAGACGTCTCAGGAGTTTTCAGGAAGGACGGCTCGATGATTCCTGCAGGGCTGAACGACCTCGCGCACGAGCGGACGGTCTTCGAGACGCACCTCGAAGAATGGCGGCGGACGCAGCTCGGTCGGTTCGTCCTGATCCACGCCGATGCGGTGATCGGATTCTTTGACTCATTGTCGGCGGCGTTCGACGAGGGTACGAAGCGCTTCGGTCTCAAACCGTTCTTCGTCCAACAAATTGCGCCGCGGGATGGCGTGAACGTGTCGTTCTTCGGTCAGCGAATTCTCGCTGGCTGAGCATGGCGGGCGATTCGAAGCGACGAACCGAGAAAGACCGCCGAAGGATCCAGCGAAAGCTCGATCAGGAAGTCCCCAAGCTTGATTTTCAGTTCGATCCGGGGGCGCTTTTCCTAACCGGCCCGATCATTACGACGAACATCGGCATAACCCAGAGCCACGCCGACGCAATCACTGCGGCTGGGGCAGCGGTTCCAACATCCGTGCGCTGCCGATTCCTCGTCGATACCGGAGCGGATGTCTGCGTTGTGAAGCACGAGATCGCCGCCGCTGCCGGCCTAAAACTGATATCCACCAACGTGCCCCTTCGTGGCGTGGGAATCGATACGTCAGGCTGCGTGTATATGGGCAGAATCTGGTTCGGTGTCGAGTCGAAGAAAGTCCCCGGTGTGCTTCACCGGATCTTCGTGGACACCCGTGTAATGAGCGGAACGCTGGGCGCTCAGCCCTTATTCGACGGCATCATCGGGCGGGACGTCTTGCAGCATTTCGAGATGCTCTACAACGGCAAGACCGGTCGCGTGACCCTTCGCTATTTCCGCCCTGCTCGGTAAATGGCTCGACCCGTTGGGAAAGCGCGGGTCGCCGCCGCGATTGAGCGAGTCGGCGGCGGGGGCCATCAGGCGGTGCGATATCGTGCTCTCCGCGGGCTTCCTCGGGAACTCTTCCGGCGAGCCGCGCCAATCCAAGAGCCGTTTGACGTCGCGAAACCAGCATAAACACTGAGAAAAACGGCCACTACATTCTTAGACAACCGAGCCGACTGTCGGTGAGTCCGCGCGGTTTTCGTACGGTGTTCGGGTCGTGGTGCCGAAGCGGGGACTCGAACCCCGAAGAGCGTGAGCTCACTAGATCCTGAAT